>CAZFUX010000337.1:0-1502 GCA_964522085.1 uncultured Aequorivita sp. | reverse complement strand
AAGGGTTTTAACTCACGAAAAACGCTTAAAATAGTATCTTTCCAAGCATTCTAATAGCTCTGGTGCAAATTGCTTTTGACTTAGCAATTTGCATTGCACCAGTTTTTTGTCATTGAAAATGAGAGTTCCCGGCATACAAAGTAAATCGCGAGTTATGCGCTTTAAACCATAATTTTCAAATCGTGTTTCTTGAAGAGCATGACGTTTAAAATCAGCTAACAACCAGTGCGCCAAATCGGTCAAAAGAATATATCCCATTTGCCCAGTTAGAGACCGCTTACGTCTTACAGCCATCGCCAACCCGTTCTTATCTTCACGGAATTGTTCGGTCTCTGCCCCTCCACGATCATTGTAGAGTGAGAGAAAATGCTTTTTTGAAGGAAGTTTGAGAGTGCTGACGAAGTAACTATGCAAGATTTTTCCTTTTTTCTTACGTCGCTGGACAAAAACGCGAATAGGGCTTCCTAAATCAAAAGTAGGCTCAACTTCACCGAGCCATATATTCTCATAGGCATCCCACCGCGATACTTTTTTCGCCAGAGCGGATGCGCGACTGCTAGAAGAGCCTTTCGCATGAATTTGATATCCTTGTTGAAGTAAAGCTCGAAAGTTGGCATCACTGCCTCCTCCACCGTCCATCCGCCAAACAGTACGTTTTCGTTGCTTTTCGGATAACTCTAATGAACTTTGCACTCCTAATAGGGCATTAGGTAGGCAATTGACCGTATGCCGATTGCCGGGAAAAACTTGTGACCAAATAGTTTCTTGGTATCTAACGGCACTAACACGCGCTAATTGTCGTCCAATGACGTTTTTTTTTCGCTAAAGTACCCTTTTGTGGCTCCTTCTGCCTGTTTTCCGCATGGCAAGCCACTCAAATCAAAGTCAAGCCAAAGGAAGCCGCGCCAATCATGTGTTGTAGTCCCTCGATGTTCTCGCCATATTTTCTCCATATTCATACGAAATTCTTCAATGTTCATTAGAGTTAGCGAATTTAGGATAAGAGAGAGGGTAGATTGGTCTGCAATGCGTTCCCAACCCCCAGCTTGAACCAAAGGGAGATCTCCCTTTAGCTTCATATTTGACCTCAGATATCGTTTCGCAACCAGCCAAAATACTGATTAATATCTGTTCCAGCTTATCTACAGGTGAAAAATCCACAGTTTTTGCTGGTATTAGCACATTTTTCAGGGGATCTAATGTTTTATTCTCTTTGTAAAGTGCTAACAATAGTCCCAATGGAGCGTATTGTGTGTTAAAGTTCTTTTTATTAAGAGCAAATTTGATGGTCATAAGAAAACTCCTTTTTATGCTAAGTCAAATGAAGTTTTTTTATGATAGCTTCTTTAGAGGAAAAAAGGGTAAACATGACTTTTTCCCTGAGTTAAAACATGCTCTGTTTGAAGGAAAAAGTTGAAATGCCGTCTATTTGTACAAAAACAAGGTGATACTGTCGCGAAACCTAAAGCGAATAATACGAGTGTGAAAAAATTTCTATTTCC
>CAZFUX010000336.1:0-1505 GCA_964522085.1 uncultured Aequorivita sp. | reverse complement strand
AGTAAAATGGTTGGATTTTATGTACCCCAAATTTATTTAGGACAGGATTGGTTTTGCCTTATTGAATTTATAATTTATTTGGAATTTGGTGCTTCCATTTTGGTCCCGATAGCTATCGGGATAGTTTCTTTATCTTTATAAAAAAATTACTGTTATTAAAATTATAAAATGAAACTACTACTCACCAACATAAAAGAACTGCTACAAGTACGCGAAAATTGTCCTTCAAAATTAAGCGGAACAGCAATGAAAGAACTCCCAACCCTTAAAAATGCTTGGGTTTTTATAAACCACGGAATTATTGAAGATTACGGAACAATGGACAAAATGGAACCGCATGAAGGTTTTAAAACCATCGATTGTACAGGCAAAATAGTTTTACCTGCTTGGTGCGACAGTCACACACATATAGTGTATGCAGGTAATCGTGAACAGGAATTTGTAGATAGAATAAATGGGGTAAGCTATCAAGAAATTGCCGAAAATGGCGGTGGAATCGTAAATAGTGCAAAAAAACTACAAGAAACTTCGGAAGAAGAATTATACCATCAATCTGCCGCACGTTTAGAAGAAGTAATGCGTCTCGGCACTGGCGCAATAGAAATTAAAAGTGGCTACGGCCTTACAACTGATGCCGAGCTTAAAATGTTACGCGTAGCTAAAAAACTTTCCAAAGAATATCCTGCAACAATCAAAACCACATTTTTGGGCGCTCATGCAATTCCAACAGAATACAAAGGTAATAAAGACGGTTATTTAGATTTAATTTGTAACGAAATGCTTCCCAAAATAGCAGAAGAAAAGCTTGCAGAATATGTAGATATTTTTTGTGAAGACGGCTATTTTTCGGTGGCAGATATGGAACGTATTCTTACTGAAGGAAAAAAGCACAGCTTAATTCCGAAAGTACACGTAAACCAATTCAAAAGCATTGGTGGAATTGCCGCCGCAGTAAAACACAACGCACTAAGTGTGGACCATTTGGAGGTTTTAACAGATGAAGATTTGGAAGCTTTAAAAAATTGCAACACCATGCCCGTAGCACTTCCCTCCTGCTCCTACTTTTTGAGTATTCCGTACACACCAGGCAGAAAAATAATTGATGCAGGATTGCCCTTAGCACTTGCAACAGATTATAATCCTGGCTCCACGCCCAGCGGAAATATGAATTTTGTAGTAGCAACGGCCTGCATAAAAATGCGTTTAACACCTGAAGAAGCTATAAATGCCGCAACTATTAACGGAGCATACGCAATGGGTTTAAACAAAACTCACGGAAGCATCACGAAAGGAAAAATGGCAAACCTCATCATTACAAAGCAAATTCCGTCCTATGGTTATTTGCCTTACGCGTTTGGTAGTAATATGATAGATACCGTAATTATTAATGGTGAAGAAGTCTTAGATTCAAGTAATAAACGCAACAGCTTGCTGTTGTAAAAATAGCCGCAGGCTAGTTTGGACCTAGGTCCAAAACCTAGCCTACGGCGGCGAAAAAAACTTCA
>CAZFUX010000335.1:0-1516 GCA_964522085.1 uncultured Aequorivita sp. | reverse complement strand
ACTTTGGTTAAAATAGGTTAGTTTTTACTTGTTTTTAGCCACAGTTCTTTGTTAAAAAAGATACTGTAACATTACTTTACAAGATATTACCACATTTAAAGGCTGAAGATATGGCAACTATGAAGCCTATTAAATTCAAGAGCCGCGATGGTCTTATGTTATAGGTTATATTACATTACCAGTTGATTATAAAGAAGGAGATCGCGTTGCAATGGTTGTAAATCCACACGGTGGCCCCCAAGGAATTAGAGATAATTGGGGTTTTAACGCAGAGGCACAGTTATTTGCAAGCCGTGGTTATGCTACACTTCACGTTAACTTCCGAATTTCGGGCGGTTATGGTAAAGCATTTTTAAAAGCAGGTTTTGGGCAAATAGGCCGAAAAGCAATGGACGATGTTGAAGACGGAGTAGATTATGCAATTGCACAAGGCTGGGCAGATAAAGATAGAGTTGCTATTTATGGCGGAAGTCACGGGGGTTATGCCGTATTACGCGGAATGACCAAGACACCAGAAAAATATGCTTGTGGTGTGGATTATGTAGGTGTAAGTAACCTGCATACATTTATGGGAACTATTCCTCCATACTGGGAAAAATACCGTGAGTTGTTATATAAAATTTGGTACAATCCTACCATTCCTGAAGAAAAAGCAATTATGGATGAAATTTCTCCAGCGTTACATGTAGATAAAATCACAAAGCCATTATTTGTAGTGCAAGGAGCAAACGATCCAAGAGTAAATATTGATGAAGCAGACCAGATTGTTGAAAGTTTACGCAAAAGAGGGGTTGAGGTTCCTTATATATACTCACTACACATAGGAACCCGAAAAATCGGGTTCCTATGTGTAGTGAGTATATAGTAAGCAACATCTTTTGCTCCAAGCTCGGCTACTTTTTTTACCAAAGGAAGTATTTCATGGCTGTTCAATGAAGGTGTAATTGGCGTCATCATAACCCGAACAGGAATGTTGTTTGCTGAAAGTATTTCAACGGTTTTTAAGCGTTGTTTTATGCTTGCAGTTCGTGGTTCCAGCAATCTCCTTGTATCTTCAGAAAGAGAAGTGATTGATATGTTTACTGAAATTATATTCAACTTTGCCATTTCTTTTAAAATATCCAGATCACGAAGTATCAGTGAATTTTTAGTGATAATTCCTGTTGGGTGTTTCCACTTCAGCATTACTTCTAGACATTTTTGGGTTATTTCCAGTTTGCGTTCTAACGGCTGATAGCAATCCGTATTTCCCGAAAAAACGATAGTGTTTCCCTGCCAATTTTTTGACGTTATTTTTTCCTCTAAAAGTTGTGGCGCATTTTTTTTGAAAAGAATGTTACGTTCAAAATCCAATCCTGCGCCATAACCCCAATATTCGTGACTGTTACGAGCGTAACAATACACACAACCGTGTTCGCAACCTTGGTAAGGATTTGCTGAATAACCCATCCCAACATCTGGGCTATACTCACTCCATTTAGGTTTTCGGGAATCCAAGATTTCACTACCTAAATTA
>CAZFUX010000334.1:0-1533 GCA_964522085.1 uncultured Aequorivita sp. | reverse complement strand
TATTAATTGAATTTATGAAATGTAAACTTAAGAAGTAGTGAAACTAATCAGATATTAGCTTTTACATAGGTTTAATTTTTTGGAATAACTACAAAACGGCTATAGCTACTAATGCATTTAGTCTATTGTGCTTTTTTATAATTATGATTGTAAAATCAACTTTTCTTCAAAATAAAACTGTAATTTCGCGACCGCAAAAAAGCAAGCTTATGAAACGCATTACCGAATACAAGAAACTTTTTGGAGTTGAAAAGGAATTAGAATTAAAAGCCTTAAAAACCAGTTACCGCAACTTGGTTAAGGAATGGCACCCAGACAAGTTCCAAGATGGAGACGCATTGCGTGAAGAAGCTGAGGTAAACAGCCGTAAGATTATAGACGGTTACCATTTTCTAGTAAGTATAGCTCCAGAAACCAAAGCAGCTAATCTTGCAGAATATACTGAAACAATCAATAATTCGGGCATAGCAGACTTTCAGCACAAAGGTATGTTGATGGAAATCACTTATTTAGATGGAAGCACTTACGAATACTTTGGTGTGGACAGAAAAACGTATATAAAGATGGTAAACAGCGATAAGCTAAACCGTTTCGCAAAACGCACCATTTATCCAAATTTTCTATACAGAAAATCAAAAAGAACGTTAGAAAACGCTTAAAATAGATTTTAGAGGGTAGTTGGTAGAGGATAGGTTTTACACAACTACCCTCTACCAACTAAAGACTACCGACTAATTAAGCAAAATCATACTCCAAAAGCTGAATATTACTTTTCAGCCTTTCCTTTACAAGATTCATCATTCGTTTGTTTAGTGCAGACGAATTTTGAATATAAAGATCAAATTCTTCCAACGTAAACTGCCCAATAATCATCCCTTTTAGCGAGTTTCGGAATTTCATATCCTTGTGGATTGCATTCTCAATGTAATCTAATTTCTTTTCAATAGAGAGGTCATAAAAAACATTTTTGTGTTTTGCCACATAATTTCTAAACACCGCCAATAATAAATCATTCTGAAGTTTTACCACTGGCCGCAATGTTTTATTTTGAAAACATTCATCATCAGACATTTGTGGGGTTACTTTAGCCGAAGGAATTTCTGGGCGCAATTGGAGTAGTAAACTATCTCGTGTTTCCATTGTGTGGTTTTTTCTAAAATTATAAAATACTAGTAGCTTAAATAGAAATTTGACAATTAGTTATAAACGTTCTTTTCAACAATGCGATTGATTGTTGCTATATTTGGAAACATAAAGATAACTCGACTATTTTATGAAAATATTTTCTTCCGAACAATTATACCAAGCCGATCAAAAAACAATAGAAAAACAAGAAATCACTTCCGAAGAACTAATGGAACGGGCTGGTTTTCAAATATTCAATTGGTTGCATCAGCGTATAAATGGGGCGCCAGTTCCCATCCGTATTTTTTGCGGTATTGGTAATAATGGTGGTGATGGATTGGTATTGGGTAGATTGTTGATTGAGCACGGCTATAATGTAATTACGTATGTGGTTAATTGTAGCGATAA
>CAZFUX010000333.1:0-1541 GCA_964522085.1 uncultured Aequorivita sp. | reverse complement strand
AAATTAAGATTATCAGCAATCATCTTATAACTATTTCCACGTGTTAAATCTTGTAGAATTTCTTTTTCTCTTTCGGTTAACAGTACTTCGGGGTCTTTTGTAATTGTTTCTTGATTCTGTAAAAATGTTACCACTTTACGAGCAATTGATGAACTCATTGGTGAACCGCCCAAGTGTGCATCCTTAATTGCGTCAACTATTTTTAGAGGTGGTGTTTTCTTTAGAAGATATCCCGATGCTCCGGCACAAAGAGCCTCAAATATTCTGTCGGAATCTTCATAAACGGTTTGCATTAAAACTGTTGCGTCAGAATATATTTTAATGGTTTCTCTGCGTGGTTTTTCCTCTTCTGACCAAGGCAACCAATGCTCGTTAAGGTAGTTAGCAATATCTATTTTTGCTTGTGGATTATTTTTTAGTCGAAATATTACGTCCTTTAATTTTATTTCTGAGATTTGTTCTTTTAAGGGATTAGTAACATCGCTTTCATCCACAATTCCTTTTTCTACCAGTTTTTTAGCTTCTTGCTCTGATAGTGTTTTAATTACTTTTTCTTTAATTTGCGGGGGACTTTCTGGGTCATTTCCTATAGCAACCCATTCTTGTATTTGTTCAGGAATTGGTGGTGGTGCTAGTCTTTTTAATCGTTCAATTCTCAACCATGTAGAAACACCGTCATCATCAATGATGTTGTGCTGGATTCCGATTTTACCTTTTAACTCGTGCTCCCAAATACTTAGTTGCTTGTATTCTTCGATTCTGAAAATTGGCTTTTGATTGAGCTGACCAACATGATGAATATAATCCAGTAGATCATCTAGGCGATTGATTGTTTTAGAATCCATTTTATCTGCGTCTTCACTCACATTTTATTCCGGTGATTGGCTTCGTCTTTTGAAACATAACGCTTTGAATGACCATTTTTTCAAATCGCGCTCGATTTGAAAAATATGTGTCCATTCATTTGTTGGCAGTTCCCATCTTGTTCCATATTGGGTTTAGTGTTTTTACAATACTGTCTTCCAGACCTGCCGCAAGGTTTATGTGGAATTCTCCGGAACGAAGTAGGCCGTTGTCTGGTAAAGCGTAAATCACAACCTGCTTGCCATCGGCAAGAAAGTTGTAAATGTTCTTGTTTACTTTGATGTTAGTACTCTGGGTTGGGCCAGGGTTCTGGTATTCATACATTCGTTTTTTCAGGGATTGTGTGGTTTTGCCTACATACAAAACTATTTGGTCGCAAACGAAGCAGTAGAGAATGTTTCGTGCGTCTGCGCAGTCATGCAGGGCGTATTCGATTCCAGATGGAGTTTGAGACCACTTGCCAACTTTGCGAAAACCTATATTGATAAGTCTATTCATTTTCTTTCTCCCAACTCTTCACTGAGCGACTGGTTGTAAAACCTGTAATTATTGAACATTCGCTCAGTTCTAATTGCCATGGGATAGCGTGTTGTATCTATCCTGAAACACAGCAATTACTGACATGGCAACAGTTGACACTATTGCGGTGTTTGGGTCAAGCATGAATATTGCCTTTT
>CAZFUX010000332.1:0-1541 GCA_964522085.1 uncultured Aequorivita sp. | reverse complement strand
GTCAGAGCTATTGTAATGGATGCTAACGCCACGCTATGTTTAGTGCGTGGAGCTTATTAGATACCCCGAAACTAATAATTTTTGCGGAGCTAGCCTCGCCCGCTGCCAACTTTAAAACTTACTAACCCTAGATTCGCACGCCAAGAATGCAGCTTGGCATTTTTAATAAACACCCAAATAGCAAAAATTATGGAGCTTTCGCACAGCACTATTTAAGTCCCCCGAAAACCTAGCCGACCGAGCATTAAATATAGGAAATGTTGGGTTTTCGTGCTTTTTGAACGAATTCGACTTTGCCCATTTGTCCACTTTTAATTTAAACTGTATCCTCATTTTCAATCGCACGTTTTGCCTCTATCCAGATTGGAGTGGTTTGTATTAATGCAAAATACCATCTTTTTCTATTTTTATTATCTAACCCTGAGTAAAGTGAGTCATAGCCTTTTGTATTATCCAAACGTTCTAAATAGACATTTTCACCAGTAATATTTTCGTAATCTCTGGGGCCATAATGTAATGGAAATCTATCGTTAAAGGATTGTTCATTTTTAGGTTCTTTGGAGCCAATGTCACAATACCAGACTTTAAATGATCTATCGTACAATCTGCCATAACCAGGGAAGTTATCGACTTTATCTTGACCTTTAATCCTTTCCGATTTTTTCAAGCCAAAATACCACCTTATATTATTCTTCTTGTCATGTCCCGAATGTACACACTCAAAACCCGTGGGGGTTTTTCCAAGTTGAGAACCTGAGTAGAGTGGTAGTCCAGTTATTTTTTTATATAATTTGGGTAGGTCATAAATGTATTTAGATGTGTCTTGGAAATTATCAATCCCATGCTTTTCTTTAGAATTGATGTTACAATACCAATATTCAAAATCACGTTTGAATAACTGGTCGTCAATAGCTTCAGTATTCTCAAAGCCAAGTTCCCTCCATCTTTTAGTTTTTCTGTGAACAATTTCCCATTTTTTATTTGTTACTTTTTTTGATGGATTATCTTTTTGACGCCTATTATTTTCCACAACAGGACTCGAATTGACTTTAGAAATAGGCCGTAAGTTTATTTGTTCCGTTTTTTCAGGTTTGTCTTGTAACAATTCCTCAATAAATGTGAATTCATGTTTTTTTAGGTTATTAGCAACCTTTGGTGATTTCCGATTTATTTTTAGAAAACAAGAGGAGCAAACACGTTCAAATGTCAATAAAACTCCTTTTCCGAAAATGGGTTGATTCCAAAAGGACAGATTCTTTTTACAAATACAACAAGTCAATTTACTCATTTTATATTCTTTTAATAAGTTTATCGAAGCGAACCTTGTCTTTTTTAGCTAAATCCTTAATTCGCTGGACGGATTTCTGCATTCGTACTTTATCTTTTTCGGCTATATTCAAAACTGTTTCCTTTATTTTTGAAATTTCATCTATTTGTTTCAATGTGCTAAGACTTTATGCTGTGTATATTTTTTTGCATGAAACCCAACGCCACGCTATGTTTAGTGCGTGGAGCTTTTTTGATTCCCCGAAATTAATAAT
>CAZFUX010000331.1:0-1545 GCA_964522085.1 uncultured Aequorivita sp. | reverse complement strand
TAGGCTGTCCAAAATTTAAATTCAAAAGTTCCCCGCATATTTGCAGTGACTAAACTAGCAATAGATGCAAGGAACAAGAAATTATAACAGCAAGTTATCAAGTTGGCGAGAGAAAGCAAAGAAAAAGAGCAAAGAAATAGCTGCTTTTAAAAAGCGGATGAAGGAATTAATATTCAGTCGGGATAATTGGAAAGAAAAATATCATGCAAAGAACAAGGAAAATAAGCGCCTTAAAGTAATTATAGAGCAGCTTAAAAAAGGAAGTGATAAGGAGCTGAAAAATGAAAAAAAGCCAAAGCACCATAGTTATAGTCTTCAAATAATATTGTTGTGCATTTGGATGCGTCAACAAGGAAATTGTAGTCTTAGAAGTTGTGCTTCGACACTAAAAATCATGGCTTTGGTATTAGGTTTGGATTTAAAATTTCCGAGTAGAAACACTATACAAAACTGGGAAAAGAAATTAGGTTATTCTCGAATACATAGGCAAGGAAAAGCAGCTGAAAAATGGGTAATAATTTTAGATGAGAGCATTAGTATCGGGCAACAAAAATTATTACTTATTTTGGGTGTAGAATTGACAAAATACGACTTTGGCAAAGCTTTATGTTTTGAAGATACGACGGTATTGTATCTAGGCATTGGAAAGTCATGGACAGGAGAGCTAATTTCCAAGCAAATTAAAAAGATAAAAAGCAATGGTTTTAATATTGAATACGGCGTTAGTGACGGCGGCACAAACTTGATTAAAAGCCTGAAAATGAGTGATATATCACTTATTCAAGACTGCACTCACGTCATCGGTAATCTATTAAAAAAGCAGTACGTTTCCAATGAAGAATTTATTACTTTTAGTAAACAGTGTGGGGTATTTAAAAGACAGATAATGTTAGGAAAAGATGCACTTCTTATGCCACCTTCACAACGAGTGAAGGGTCGTTTTCTAAACTTACAACCGTTGTCTTCATGGGCTTATAAAATGCTCTTATTATTAGCTCAAAAAAACAGCAAATTAAGTAAAGAACAGCAAGAGAAACTGAAGTGGTTGGAATCGTATCGCACCTTAATCTTGGAAATAAATGAGCAATGTAAAACAATGAACAAGTTGTTTAAAATATTGAAGAATGAAGGTTTAAAAAAGGAGACTGCTGAAAAGAGTAAAGTAATCTTAGAACAAAGTAAAGCTACCTCTTTTTTTAAGGATGGAGTTCGTCAATACCTAACAAGAAACCTGAACATTTTAACAGGCAATGAACGCGTAATATGTTGTTCAGATATTATAGAATCGTACTTTGGAAAGTATAAAAATCAACTTGAAAAAACAGGCGCTAAATTAATTACAGACTCTTGTTTAGCCATCGCTAATTTTAATCAAAAATTTAAAAAAGAGGAAATAAAAAAAGCGATGGAAGAAGTCAAAATTGTAGATTTAAAGAATTGGCGACAGGAAAATTTACCTTCCAGCTTATTACAGGAAAAACGGGCATTGCTCAAAAGTGTGGGGTAGTTTTAGACTAAAAGACCCCTGATTTTGGACAGCCTATC
>CAZFUX010000330.1:0-1553 GCA_964522085.1 uncultured Aequorivita sp. | reverse complement strand
ACCAGTAAAATGGTTAGATTTTATGTACCCCAAATTTATTTAGGACAGGATTGTTTTCGAGATAAAGTTTTCGATGCTTTGGGCGAAGGTTTTATAAAAATAAGAACCGCCGTTATTGAGCGGAACGATTAATACTTCAACAAAGTTTATCCTGAGCGAAGTCAAATTGCTCAGTAATCAAAATATAATATTCAAAGTTTGAAAAAGTATCCAATAACTACAGACTAAAAAACATTCATCAAAAATCGAACAGTTATGAAATCATTAATTACAATTACAGCTGCGCTTACCATGTGGCTAATCAGCACAGTCAATGCGCAATCACAAGAAAAGGATCCAGAAACACCAACGCAAACAGTCGTTGAGAAATTTTCTAAACTGAAAGAAAAAATAATTCAAGAAGAAAAAGATGCTTTAAAAGCGGAAGTAGAAAATATTAATAAACGTGTAGAAAATGGTAATCTGGACGAAGCAGAAGCTGAAACATTAAAGAAGGCAGCCGCTGAAAAACACGCGTTTAATATTGAAAACCGAGTTGCAATTGTTGATAATAAAATGGCTTTGTTGCAACGAAATGGGGAAATAGAAGAAAATGAAGACAAATCTTATTTTGCAATTAGTTTAGGTAACGAAGATGCAGACAACACTAGAGTTTTTGAAGTTTCAGTTAAAGGCAAGGAGAAAGGTGTTGTTTATGACCGCCGAACTAGTTCTGCCCCAGTATTTGCTTTCGGACTTAACAATGTAATTACAAAAGGAGAGTCGTTAGAAGATTTCGACTTTAAAGTTGCGAGTAGCCGTTTTGTAGAATTGGGTTGGGCTTGGAAAACACGCGTTTTTAAAAACAATAATTGGTTGCGTGTAAAATATGGATTATCTTTTCAGTTTAATGGGTTAAAACCAACCGACAACCGTATTTATGTAGATACTGGTGAGCAAACAGAGCTTCAAACATTTTCTTCAAAACTAGATAAATCGAAATTTAGAATGGATAATCTGGTAATACCAATTCACTTTGAGTTTGGTCCTTCAAGAAAAAACGAAACGGAAAAATATTTCAGATATTCAACCGACAGCCACTTTAAAGTAGGTCTGGGTGGTTATGGCGGAATTAATTTAAGCGCACGGCAAAAATTAAAATTTGAAGAAGATGGCAAAAATCAAAAAGAAAAATTGAAATCTGATTACAACACAAACAACTTTACCTATGGGCTAAGTGCCTACATAGGTTGGGGAGCCACAACACTTTATGCCAAATACGACCTTAATACGATTTTCAAAAACAACGCAGTAGCCCAACGAAATGCTTCATTGGGGGTAAGATTTGATTTGGATTAGCCTCAATCTCATTTATTAGTATTCGTTTGTTTAAAACCTGCAGGGTTATCAAAACCTTATGGTTTTTTTTTAATCGAAAATTTAATGAAAATTGCCAATATTAAGTTAGCGTTAATTTACAGTAATAGAATACTTCTATATCTTTTTTTAAATACTTTTAGCAAATATACTCACTACACATAGGAACCCGAAAAATCGGGTTTAATAATTTGAAA
>CAZFUX010000329.1:0-1565 GCA_964522085.1 uncultured Aequorivita sp. | reverse complement strand
CGACGCGAAGCGGCGGTAAATTTCGGTCTGTAAACATTTGTTATGCCTTGTATTATCAAGACCTAACTTCTGTTTAATGATTTTTGCTTACGGGTCATTGAATTAATACCAAGATTAAAATAGGAAGGAACGAATCCAATTGAAACTTCCATATGAAAGCTTTTTTAGATTGGCTCCACAGTTTTTACAACTGGTAGCATACCAGGAAAAACTTGTTTGGCAATTTGGGCAAGCCCATTTTTTTGTTTGGTCCATTTTCCAAGCTTCCATTCCAACACTTTGGATAGTATTGAGATTGGTTTCAGCTTGCGCAAGATGGGGAAGTATAGCTTTTCCCTTTTCAAAATTGATGAAAAGTAAACACTTATAATCCTTGCAGTTAGAACAGTGTTCAACTCCTTTTGAAATCGCACACTCTCTTATCTTACATATTCTGCAATTAATAAAAACTTCTTCTGATTTACAACCACTGCACTTAAGCTTAAATTGGTCTTTGGTATCGTATGTATATCCCTGAGACTTTTGATACAGTTCAATATTTTTTTCCGACCAAAATGTTGCAAATTTACTTTTTATTCCTGTTTTTGCGGCGACCTGTATGTCACAGGCTTCGCAAAAAATGCCACAATATGAATCAAAATCTTTGTTTTTCATAACGATATCTTCCCTATTACAATGCTTGCCAAAATCTAATGGCACGTGAAAAATAAGCTGTCGTATATGAGTTTCAACCAATAAGAATATTGATATATTTAAAACTTAAATCCGTTATAATCTTAATATGGTCGAGTTGGGTGATTTGCGATAGTATAATGCTAGATCCTTACTATTATTTTATGTTGTTCGGGTAATATTGTGATCCCCTTTCAATATCCCATTTGTTTGAGCAATGATGAAATCGCATGTAATCGTTCACTTAAGATTTCATCATCCTGATGTAAACAATCATCGAAAAGTTTCATGTCTTCATCAATGTGTTCATTATCAACACAAATCGACACATTCATGGCATCACCTTGAAGCCCGATTCTTTCAATTATTGGGAATTGCGAATAACTGGTATCCTTTTTATGGTAGTGTTCAGAAAAGTAAAGTTTGGTTCGACATATCAAAATAGCGAGATCTAGAACTCTGTGCAGAGGCATTTCTTCGGACTGCCTTGACCACTTTACACCAGAGTGACGCCATATTTTTGCTGATATATCGACTTTTCCCCTTTCATTCCATTGCGCGAGCCCTAATGTAAGACCTTTAGCATCAGTATCATGTGAAAATCTGCCATCTATCCGGTCATAATTTTTTGAAACGATAACGGGTTTGTGTTTTAATCCAACTGGAATATCCATCGACGTTTCCTCAATGTTATATTTATGGGTATATATATGATTAACTATTACTAAACTAGTAGTTTACAAAATTTATAAATTACTAGTTTAGTAAATACTATAAACCAACTATTTGTCAATGTTTTGTTTTTAAAAATAGGTGTTCTTAATAATCAGAGGGTGGCTGAAGACATTAATTTTTCTTGTAAACTCATTATTTAGTTTTATCTTGAGGGATAA
>CAZFUX010000328.1:0-1567 GCA_964522085.1 uncultured Aequorivita sp. | reverse complement strand
AAGCAAACCTTGCCTGATTAAAAACATTAGTAGCTAAGTGCCTAAGTCAAAAAATTAAACAATATAACACTATGAAAACAGTTAATAATACAAATACCTGGTTGCCTAATATTTTGGATAACTTATTCTTAGACAATCGATTGGACACGTTAAACAATTATGAAACATTTAGCATTCCAGCTGTAAATATCATCGAAAATTTACCGAGTTTTGTGGTTGAATTGGTAGTGCCTGGATTACAAAAGGAAGACTTCACCATTGAAGTTGAGGAAGATACACTGAAAATTGCTTCTGAGAATATAGAAAAAAGAGATGCTTCAGCTTCGCTCAGCAACCGAGAAATTAAAGAAGTAAAAGGTTCAAAATTTAGAAGAAGAGAATTCAATTTTAAAAGTTTTGAACGCTCTTTTAAGCTTCCTGAAAACATTAATACTGAAGATATTCAAGCTAAGTATGAAAACGGAGTGCTTCAGGTTACACTTCCAAAAATGGAAGAAAAGAAAATATTGAAGAAAATGATTGAGATTTCATAATTGAAATTTAATTTGGTTAGTTAGTTGAAAATGACCGCGTGCTACTCAATCGGTGCGCGGTTTTTTCATGGTGTTAATTTGGCCCTCTTCTCCTTCTTCCGCCTGTGCTTTTTTGTTCTCTTTTTAGTTTTCGTTCCTCGCGTCTTTTTACTTCTGGCTTTACTACTTCTTCTGGTTTTTGTCGATTATCCTTTTTATAATCCTTCGGCAGACCGTCACTATCTTTAACCGAATCCTTCAAAATTTTCAACTCTTCCGCGGTCAAGTCGCGCCATTCGCCGACGGGTAAATCGCCTAAAACTAAATTCATAATTCGTACTCGTTGTAAAGCCACAACTTCATACCCCAAATACTCGCACATTCTGCGTATTTGTCTGTTTAAACCTTGCACTAGAAAAATTTTAAATTCAAAACGACTTACTCTTTCAACTTTACACCGTTTTGTAACGGTTTCTAGAATAGGTATTCCAGAACCCATTCGTTTTATAAATTCGTCTGTAACGTGCCTATCTACTTTTACTATATATTCTTTTTCATGTTGATTTCCTGCACGTAGTATTTTATTTACAATATCGCCTTGATTCGTCAATAATAGTAATCCTTCACTGGGTTTATCTAATCTTCCAACAGGGAAAATCCGTTCGGGATGCTTTACAAAATCTACAACATTATCATCAAAACGAGTGTCTGTGGTACAGGTAATTCCTACCGGCTTGTTCAGTATTATGTATACTTCGGCAACGTTTTCCTTTATAGGTTTTCCGTCAACAGACACTTCATCATCAGGCATTACACGATCGCCGAGTGTGCTTTTTTCGCCATTTATGGTTACACGACCTTTTTCAATTAAAGTATCGGCTTCGCGGCGTGAGCAAAACCCACTATCGCTAATGGTTTTGTTTATTCTAACGGAATCTGGATGGTGCATTTATTTTTTTTGTAAAGATACCATTATTGAAGAGCAAAATAAAAAGCCAATGATATACTCACTACACATAGGAACCCGAAAAATCGGGTTCCTATGTGTAGTGAGT
>CAZFUX010000327.1:0-1598 GCA_964522085.1 uncultured Aequorivita sp. | reverse complement strand
TTTCAAATTATTAAACCCGATTTTTCGGGTTCCTATCTGTAGTGAGTATATGTACCCTTGTTGTTCTGGATCTAAAAGAGGTTCTGGGTAAGGAAAAATGGCGCGGGTATGGTACGATGAACTGCTAGGGGCAGCTTCAGCAAGCCATACGCCTTGGGGTACAGGGAAGGCAATGGTTACAGGATCTGGATATTGTTGCTCTATTTTTAAATTGAAACTGTGTTGTTTTTCATTACCATCAGCATCTTGATAGTAAAATTGATGAACCAATCTTCCTTCTCCCAACCTTGTGGAGGGTATGGAAGCCAGATACTTGCTAAGTGCAAATCGTCGCGATCCAGGAAATCGGTATAGGATAATTGTAGGGTGTTGTTGTTAGAAATTTCTACTTTTTGTACGGTTGGGCCTTTTATATGCAGTTCATAAACCAACCATGTGCCGCTGGTATTTTTAACTTTTACTGGCGGGGTGGGAAGCGCTATAAATATATCTGCTGCTTCGTTTGGGGGTTCGTTATTGTTGCAGGAAGAAATGAAAACTGTAATTAGTAGCAAAAGAATGATTAAAGGTTTGTGAAGCATTTTATTATTGGTTTTGTTCGGTAGCCGCTAAAGATAAAGATTTCTAGAATATCGTTACATTTGATAATTACATAACAACAGCATCGAACAATACGAAACCCATAAAGTCCCCAACCTAAAAACCCCAATCCGCCTCCAAGAATATGGGGTGGGTGTTTTTCAGGTTGCATTAACAAAATCTGCATTAAAAAAGGCTTTAAAGAAGAATTATATAACGGTTAATGGCGTTGTTGCTAGTTCAGCTACATTTATAAGAGGGGGAGAATCTATTCGTTTATCCATTTTAGAAGAAGAGAATCCAAAGAGAAAACTAATCTTTCCGCTTAAAGTATTATTTGAAGATGATTACCTAGCGGTAATTCATAAACCTGCAGGTATTTTGGTTAGCGGCAATAGTTTTAAAATAATTGCCAATGCGCTAGATCAAAACTTAAAAAGAAGCAACCTCCCCGATGCAACTACACCCCAACCTGTACATAGATTAGACTATGCTACCACAGGTGTTTTATTGGTTGGGAAAACCAGCAGCAGCATTCGTGCGTTAAATAAACTATTTGAAAATAGAGCCGTTACCAAAATCTACTACGCGGTAACTATTGGGGAAATGGACGCGCAAGGAGAAATTACTACCGAAGTTGATGACAAACAATCACAATCTAACTATACACTTTGCGAAACGGTTCCTTCAGAAAGATTCGGGAAACTTAACTTGGTAAAATTGGAGCCTCAAACAGGAAGAAGACATCAATTGCGCAAACACTTATCAAGCATTGGAAACCCCATATTAGGTGATAAAGACTACGGAATTGAAAACCTAATTCTAAATGGGAAAGGCCTGTATCTGCACGCCTATTCTTTAAAATTTATTCATCCTTTTACCAATGAAGAAATGTATCTGAAAGATGAATTTCCTTTGAGATTTAAGAAGATATTTACTGAATTAGAGTAGCTAAAAACATCTGTTATATACTCACTACACATAGGAACCCGAAAAATCGGGTTTAATAATTTGAAAAT
>CAZFUX010000326.1:0-1601 GCA_964522085.1 uncultured Aequorivita sp. | reverse complement strand
ATAGTCGCCTAATTCACCGTAGGTGACTTTTCCTTTGGTGGCTTGCAGTTTTTCAAGAGGAAATAAGTGAACATGCCATGCTGCTGTTTGGTCCATGGCAAGGATGACTCCTGCGCCGAACTGGCAGTGAATACCGCAATATTCCCTTTCAAAGGTGATGATTTTGGTTTGACCCTTACACCACGAGAGGCTACTAAGCCGCTATTTCTACCGCCACCGGTAAAACATGCATCTAGAAATACTGTTACTTTCTTGGAGGGAAATTCTGTCAATTGGCTATAAAAGTCCTCTAGTTTGATCGCAGAAGAGAGGTTAGTCCAGGGAAATCGCTTTTAAAAAAGCGGGTGTAAGTGGCTTAAATAGAGTATTTTATAGTAAATTACAGTACGGTCAAAAAAATGACCAATTCCAAAAGAGCTGTAAAAACGTGCCCAGTCTTCAAGAAAAATTTTTCAAATTTGCCAGACCCTAGAAGGACCAATAAAGGCAATTATTTCTATCCCTTAGAAGAGATTTTATTTTTAACCATATCAGCTATAATTAGCGGTATGGATAACTGGACAGCAATTTCTAATTTCGGAGCATTAAAAACTGATTGGCTAAAGAATTACTTCCCATTTAAAAATGGAATACCCTCACACGATGTTTTAGGTAAAGTATTTGCGCAAATCGATGCCAATAAGTTTAGTGAGTGCTTTAGTAATTGGATTAATGAGCTTTCCCAGATTACTAAAGGAGAAGTAATTGCCATTGATGGCAAAACCATCTGTAGATCGAATGACAAAAATTTAAACAAACGCCCATTTCACGTTGTATCAGCCTATGCTACCGAAAATAGGGTTTGCCTTGGACAACAATGCGTTGATGAAAAAAGTAATGAAATTACTGCAATACCTAAGTTATTAGAACTGTTAGTGGTTAAAGATTGCATTATAACCATAGATGCTATGGGTTGTCAAAAAAAAATAGTGAAGAAGATTAGAGAAAAGGAGGCTGATTATGTTCTGATGGTCAAAGGCAATCAAAAGACGTTAAAAAATGATATTGCAGCTATTTTCGATACAAATAAAAATATTGAATATTCAAAAAAACAGGATATTGGGCATGGAAGAATAGAAACAAGAATTTGTGAAGCAACAGAAGGAATAGCCTCAATAAAAGGAAAAAGTGACTGGAAAGGAATTAGGAGTGTTGTGAAAATTAGCTCAGAAAGAATTGACAAACACAGCAAAAATAGCTCAACTGAAACCCGGTACTACATTAGTTCATTACCCGCTGATCCAATCCACCTTAACGAAGTTGTACGGAAACATTGGAAGGTAGAAAACAATCTTCACTGGGTTTTAGATGTGGTTTTTAAAGAAGACCAGTCCTTGAAAAAGAAAGGTCAATCAGCTTTAAACTTTAACATCATGACAAAAGCAGCTCTGGCTTTAATAGAGCAAGAAAATTCTATGAAAAAATCAAAAGTGATTAAAAGACAGTCCGCAGCTTTAGATGATAATTACCGTGCCAAAACACTGAAAATCTAAAAGCGATTTCCCTGCTATCAAACCCGCTTTAGATATCTACAAGGCCACAAACACAAACTCTATGATACC
>CAZFUX010000325.1:0-1602 GCA_964522085.1 uncultured Aequorivita sp. | reverse complement strand
GCTGGTGTAGGCGTTGGACGTAGTTTGCGGGCATTTGTAGACATGGACCCCTCACCACAACAATTTGCGGTTTGGAAAGATGACCGTGAAAATTTGTTGATACCTTATAAAGAAACATTAAAAGATGATACTAAAGCTGATAATACAGCGTCCACATTATTTAGAAAAGGATGGAGTAAAGATTTAGAGGACGCCCGATGTGAAATAGATGGGGATATGGAGAACACTCTCACCCCTAGAGAAACCAAAATTACAGGACCCGGTTCAGTTATAACTACTGTTAAAAGCAGGCCCTACGCACCATGGAAGTAATAGTAATTTGAATCATGTTAACTCGAAAATTTAGTATAAGAGAACGATTTAGATGCTCATTGTCAAAATCTTTACTTAATAGTAAAATATTACCTCCTTTATATCGAAAATACGATTCTCGAATTACAGGTGAGATTCAGACTGAACAGTTTATGGCGAATATCGAAATACACTTCCCATCTTGCCAGTTTAAGTTTGTTGCCCCAACGATTTTTTGTTCCGAGCTCTGGTTGAAAAATGACATTCATTGGCATTGCAACAAATTGAAGGGCTCCTCCATACACGTTTTGTGCTGGGTTCACCCAGAAGAATGGAAAAAAGCTCATAGAAAAAAATCTCAAACTAAAACTATCGAAGAAGGAAGTGAGTGGTTGCTAAACAACGTTACAGATTTACTGGAAAAACATTGGGTCGGAACTAAATTGGGAATTAAGTATTGGAAAAAAGAATGGCTACAATGGCTTCATGAAGAAGAAGGAATCGAAGAATTTTTCAGTGAAATAAAATCTCAAGAAATCCCGTCAAATTGGAAAACATAATGAAAGATACAAAATTAGAATATCAAGAACGCATTGACCATTTAAAAGCTGGTTATGATAACACTCAGAATGTCGTTCGGTTTTTGGATACTAAAGCGTCTGCGGTAGTAGCTGGTGCTACAGCAGTGTTTGGTTTGAATGTAGCATTGATAAAATGGTTTTTCTCTTTTGTTCATTCTTATTATGAGAAGGTGGAACACTGGTGTGATTTTTGGTTTGCTCCTCTTTGGCTTATGTTGGTTCCTGCTGGATTTATGAGCTATTATTTATTTCGTGCTCTACGTCATGCTTATTTGACTTTAATACCACGGGATACCGGAAGTTCAAAACCATCAGCCTTATTCCCTATGATACCTACGGTGGATGAGGGGTCGAAACAAGATGCTACTTCAGCTAGAATTGAGCTATATGGCTCAAATTGCACGCATGCAAATGCCATTCAGGATTATACTGAGCAACTTAAACAAATGGGACGTATTGTCTTCAATAAGATGACACACTGCAAACTCTCCGTTATCTATTTATTTCGGTTTATTGTAAGCTCAGGCTTATTTGCATTATTGGCTGTGTTAGTCTGGTTCCTACATAACAATAATATGTAGGAGCTAAACTAAGGTTCAGGTATTTACTTTTTTTGATTTGAGGCGAAATCACCAACCTCACCCATTCGCATTTTTATATGAATTAAATCGTCACTTTTCATCTTAGCATCACCATATAATTTATAATCATTTGGGTGCAAGGTTTTTCT
>CAZFUX010000324.1:0-1619 GCA_964522085.1 uncultured Aequorivita sp. | reverse complement strand
ATTTAGGTGGTGAAATCTTGGATTCCCGAAAACCTAAATGGAGTGAGTATATTAATTATCGCCTAAAAGCGTTGCGATTTTTGCTTCTAAAGCTGCACCACGAAGATCTTTGTCTATTATTATGCCATTTTCATCTAAAAGAAAAGTGGCGGGAATAGAACGTACACTGTATAGCTTTGCAATAGGATCTTGCCAAAATTGAAGATTGGAAACGTGGTGCCAATCCATTTTATCGTCTTTAATTGCTTGTATCCATTTGTCTTTTTGTTCTGCTTTGTCTAAAGAAACACTAATAATGTTTAGACCTTTGTCGTGATATTTGTTATAAACATTTACCACATTTGGATTTTCCATTCTACAAGGTTTACACCAAGAGGCCCAAAAGTCTATAATAGTGTATTTACCCAATGCTTGTTTTAAAGACATGGTTTCACCAGTTGGTGTTGGCGCACTAAAATCTGGCGCTGGGTTGCCTACTGTTGCTTTTTTTAACGTATCAAGATTTGTTTTTAGGTCTTGACCCAATTGTGAAGCTGCTATTTTTGGATCTAATTTTTCAAGAATAGTGGAAGCTTCTGCTGGGGTAACTTCTTGTCTGCTAGCCATATCGGATAAAAGCATTACTGAAAATAGAGAACTGCTATTATCGTTTAAAAACTGCTTTTTATATTCAGTTTCTTCAGCTACTAAATTTAAGTTATCACTTTGTATTTTAGCAATTGCGGCAGTATCTTGAGCTTCATTTGCAGCACGGAATTGCTCCATACGTTCTTGTTTCTTTTTGTTAAAAACCGCCATTTTATCTACAAACCCATTATAAGTAGCATTTTGTTCTCCACCTATTACACGCGATGCTTGTATGCTGTCCTTGTATATTGTGGCCTGTAAATCTTCGTTTTCAGGAAAAAATAAGATAGAAGCATTTGCTTCATTTATTCTTAAAAAATTAAGCGGTGTAGTTTCAACTTTTGGATAGGTTGCCAAAAATTTTCCTGCTGTAATTTTAAGGGTATCAATAGGTTTTGGCTGATTGTTTTCAAAAGTGTAAACAAATATTTCAGTACCATCTGCAAAACCGATAGCTTCTCCTTCAAGAGAATAAGTAGTTTTATCATTAGTGTTACAAGAGATAACTGAAATGGCAATTAATGAAGCGAGAAATAGTCTCATAAGTATAGTTTTTAAATTTTGGGCAAAAGTAGTGTTTATTCTGTAAATGATTATAAAATTGGATAGTAGATCGGGAGTTAGTTTTCAAAAGAAACAAGACAAAATAGAAACAGGAGCCAAGACTATTCTGTAAAGGTCTTGGTTCCTGTTTCCTCTTATGCCCTGTTTAAAACTTTTAAGCTTCTGGGTGGTTGTCGTCAGCTTTCATAGACCAAGCGTCAGACTGTCTAAAAACCACCCTTAAATATTTAAAATTGAGCGCTTAACTATTTTCATAAAACATTGCCTTTTTGTATCTTTAGCTATGAGTTACATTCAAGGTTTTAACAGAAAACAAGCCGTTTTAATTCCAGAAACAATAGAGCAATTAATAGCAGAAAACAACCCTGTTCGGTTTATATACTCACTACACATAGGAACCCTAAAAATCGGGTTTAATAATTTGAAAA
>CAZFUX010000323.1:0-1642 GCA_964522085.1 uncultured Aequorivita sp. | reverse complement strand
AAATTATTAAACCCGATTTTTCGGGTTCCTATGTGTAGTGAGTATAGAAACTAAAATTGAATTTAGAATCAGAATTATATAAAACTTGGAACTCCAAACGTGAAACTTAAAACGAGAACGTTATCTTTGTGCCTTCACCTTCTGAAAAAGTTGGAGAGAGAATAAAAATTTAATAAAATGAAGCTAAAAAATTTCGTTGAAGAATTGCAATGGCGTGGCATGATACACGATGTAATGCCCGAAACTGAAGAACACCTTATGGAAACTATGCGGGCTGCGTATGTAGGTTTTGATCCTACCGCAGACTCCTTGCATATTGGTAATTTGGTGCCCATAATGCTTTTGTCTTTTTATCAGCGTTGTGGTCATAAACCAGTTGCTTTGGTCGGTGGTGCAACAGGAATGATTGGTGATCCTTCAGGGAAAAGTGCTGAGCGTAATTTGCTAGATGAAGAAGCTTTGCGCCACAACCAAGAATGTGTAAGAAAACAACTTTCACAATTTTTAGACTTTTCTTCGGGAGTCGAAAACCAAGCCGTGATGGTTAATAATTACGATTGGATGAAGGAGTTTTCGTTTCTAGATTTTATTAGAAATGTAGGAAAACACATCACCGTAAACTATATGATGGCAAAAGATTCTGTGAAAACTAGGCTTAGCGGTGAAGGAGTCGAAGGGCTTTCATTTACAGAGTTTACATACCAATTGATTCAAGGGTATGATTTTCTTCATTTATATAAAAATTTGGATTGCACGCTTCAAATGGGCGGTAGTGATCAATGGGGGAATATTACCACTGGAACAGAACTAGTACGTAGAATAGCTGGCGGAAAAGGTTATGCCTTAACGTGTCCATTAATAACCAAAAGTGATGGTAGTAAATTCGGAAAAAGCGAGGGTGGCAATGTGTGGCTTGATGCTAACAGAACCTCGCCATATAAATTTTACCAATATTGGCTAAATACTAGCGATGACGATGCCGAAAAATACATCAAAATTTTCACTTTTTTAGATAAGGAAACGATTGAAAGCTTAGTTGCAGAACATAAAGAAGCACCACATATGCGTTCACTTCAAAAGCGATTGGCACAGGAAGTTACAGCTACTGTGCATAGCGCAGAAGAGTATGAAAACGCTGTAAAAGCTTCAGAAATATTATTTGGTAACTCTACTTCTGAAGATTTAAAAATGTTAAACGAAAAAACATTTCTAGATGTTTTTGAAGGCGTTCCACAAGCTGAAATTTCACAGGAAGAAATTAAAAGCGGAATTGATATTATAGGCGCTTTAGCTGAAAAAACAGGGTTTTTAAAATCTAATGGTGAAGCACGACGCGCTTTGAAGGAAAACTCAATTTCAGTAAACAAAGAAAAAATTACCGATGATTTTATGGTTTCTGAAAGTGATTTGATTAATGGCCAGTTTGTGTTATTACAGCGCGGTAAGAAGAATTATTTTATCATAAAAGCGATATATACTCACTCCATTTAGGTTTTCGGGAATCCAAGATTTCACTACCTAAATTAACCGATTAATAATCAATCATTTAGCATTATTTTTTCTTGGTGTTGTCAATACTATTTTGCATATTTATAGTACTGATATTCAGATTAATGACTATAAAATTATCCATAAGAGAGAG
>CAZFUX010000322.1:0-1651 GCA_964522085.1 uncultured Aequorivita sp. | reverse complement strand
TTTAATTAACCCTAAAATACTGAATATATTATTATTTACAAAGTGCCTAAGTCAAAAAATGTATTTGATTCTATCGGTAAGCTTCGCGACCACGACGATAAAGATTCCGCCGAAATGAAGCGTTTGGTAAATACAGTAATTCAATTGATTGATGAATTTCCAAACGACACTTTATTAATTGCCGCCACCAACCATTCCAAAGTTATAGATACTGCGTTGTTGCGAAGATTTCAACTTAAATTGCCGTTTGTATTGCCAACCAATGAACAATTAGATGGTTATTACAATTCACTTTTAACAAAGTTTCCTGAGGAATTTAGAACTATGGAGCGTGTTTATACTATTTCGTATGCTGAAGCCAAAGACATTACTTTTAGAGCTATGAAAAACGCAATTATAACAAGCGAAGAGGCTAAAATGAAGACCGAGGTTTTCGAAAACGTGGAGCAATAATTTAAGATAAGAAAGATCAATGTTGTTTGTAGTATCTTTACCCTCCTAAAAAAAATAAAACCGTGCATTCAAAAAACCCCTTCATCAAAGATTATAATTTCGACAATCTTATAGCAAAATACCCACCGCTTAAACCCTTTGTTTATTTAAACGAACACGGCACGCAAACTATAAAATTTGCAGATAGTGAAGCCGTAAAAGCCTTAAATACTGCTTTGTTAACATACCATTTTGGGATAACATATTGGGCTTTATCCAAAGACAATCTTTGCCCGCCAGTTCCTGGAAGGTTAGATTATTTGTTACACGTGGCAGATTTACTTCCCGAAAAAGAAATTAATATGTTAGATATTGGTACAGGCGCAAACTTAATTTACCCAATACTCGCTAGTCGTCATCTTAATTGGAAATGCACTGCCAGTGAAGTAAACTTAGATTCTGTAAGCAATGCGCAGCAGATTATTGATAAGAATAAAAATTTAAGTGAAATTAAACTTCGCCATCAACAGTTTAAAAGCAATATTTTAGAGCACATTATTCAAAAAGAAGACAATTTTGATGTTGTGGTTTGCAATCCGCCATTCTTTAAAAACCGCACCGATGCTGAGAAAAGTAACCTTCGAAAATTTCAGAATTTAGAATTAAAAGAAGCTAAAACACAAAATTTTGGAGGACTTAGCAATGAGCTATGGTACAAAGGTGGCGAGGAAGCATTTATAAAAAAAATGGCTGAAGAAAGTCTTCAATTTAAAAATCAAGTACATTGGTTTACGGCTATCGTTTCACAAAAAGAAAATCTAAAAAACATTAAAAGAGCTATTAATAAAACCAAGGCTGCAGAAGTTAAAATCGTTGAAATGGAATTGGGTAATAAGCAAAGCAGATTTGTTGCTTGGACGTTTCAATAAAACACGTTTAGCACCTCAACTATCACTTATCACGTCTAACTACTTCCGTTTCCTAAAAATATAACTCATCCAAACAGGATCATTATCGTCCGAAACTACAGATTGGCGATCTAGAAATTCCCAGTCATGAGCATTCATATAATTGAGTAGTGTTGATGTTTCTTCAATATCCTCAATTTCGTCAATTGAAATATCTTGTCCTATCAATGAGGTTTGTTCTTCAACCTTTATATACCCACTCCATTTAGGTTTTCGGGAATCCAAGATTTCACTACCTAAATTAACCGATT
>CAZFUX010000321.1:0-1657 GCA_964522085.1 uncultured Aequorivita sp. | reverse complement strand
TTCAAATTATTAAACCCGATTTTTCGGGTTCCTATCTGTAGTGAGTATACATCAAAAAAGGTTATGTTCCCACTTTTTGGGGCAATTGGTGGTATTGCTTTGCCTGTACTACTTTATGTAGTTCTTAACCAGAACCCCGACACGCTAAAAGGTTGGGGAATACCAATGGCTACGGACATTGCTTTTTCTTTAGCTATCTTAAAAGTGCTTGGCAATAGAGTTCCTTTGAGTCTAAAAATATTTTTAACAGCTTTTGCCATTGTTGACGATTTAGGAGCCGTATTAGTAATTGCAATTTTTTATAGTGGTAATTTAGATATTGTAATGTTGAGCTCTGCTTTAGGGCTTCTTGCTGTAATTTACTTTTTAAGCTATAAAGGTCTGTATTTCGAGTTTTTAACCATTGTATCTGGATTTGTAATTTGGCTTTTATTTTTGAAAGCCGGCCTACACCCTACTTTGGCTGGAATTTTAATGGCATTTGCAGTTCCAGTTAGACAAAAAATACATACTCACGAATTTACGGATCAATTAGAAAGTGTGGTTACTAAAATTAAGAAAAGTACTATTCTTCAAAAACCAGTTTTATCTACTGAACAGTTGCGTCTAATTGAAGATTTAGAACATTGGTCAGATAAATACCGTTCGCCATTGCAGCATTTGGAGCACAAACTTCACAATTGGGTGGCCTATTTGGTGATCCCTGTTTTTGCGCTTGCAAATGCTGGAGTAGCTATAAATAGTGACGGTGGGCTAGAAACTGCTTTAATGGTAAATATTATAATCTGTCTTATTTTAGGTAAAAGCATTGGTATTTCAGTAGTTATTTTTACTGCCAGAAAATTGAAGATTATTGAAGTGCCAGAAGACATTACAAACAAACAAATAATTGGTGTTTCCTTCTTAGCTGGTATTGGCTTTACCATGGCGATATTTTAATTGGCTCCTTTCTTTTAGCTATTATTGGTTTTACAATTCTTCGCTTTAATTCTGAAAAAGGAAAATTTAATAATACACATTCTAATACTCAAGATTGAGAAACTTTATTCAATATGATAACATTAAAACGCAGCAATTCCGAAGATGAAAATTTCCAGAAACTCGTAAAACAACTTGATGCAGACCTTGCCATTCGTGATGGTGAGGATCACGCGTTTTATGATCAATTCAATAATATTGATATTATTAAATACGCTTTGGTTGCATTTGATGAAAACAACGAAGCCGTTGGTTGTGGTGCCATAAAACAATTAGAACCGCAAGCCATGGAAGTAAAACGCATGTTTGTTCCTTTAGAGCAACGCGGAAAAGGTATTGCAGGTAACCTTTTAAAAGAATTGGAAACTTGGGCAGCGGAATTAGGCAACAGAAAATGTCTCTTAGAAACAGGTATTAAACAACCAGAGGCTATCCCGCTCTACAAAAAAAGCGGCTATAAATTTATTGATAGTTATGGACAATATGTAGGTGTTCAAAATAGTGTTTGCTTTGAGAAGTTGCTACATAAAGTCACAAATTAATGAAGTTAAAATCAAACGCTGCACCTTCTGAACTCAAATCTCCTTTCTATAAGGTAAATGAAGATTTCTGTAGAGGGTTTGAAAATTTGAAAATTATCTAAGAGTATTTTCTCAAATTCTTTTTCTTTCCAGATTTG
>CAZFUX010000320.1:0-1659 GCA_964522085.1 uncultured Aequorivita sp. | reverse complement strand
AAAGAATTTCAGAAAATACTCTTAGATAATTTTCAAATTATTAAACCCGATTTTTCGGGTTCCTATCTGTAGTGAGTATAGTAGGATTCACTTCGGTTGAAACTAAAGCTGTTAAATGTATGATTCAAATGACCAATTATACTGGTGAAGGTGCATACGTAATAGTTTCATTAATGAATCCAAAAGGCGAATATGAAGAAACGCTGCAAGTGTTGGGGAAAGACCCAGAATGGTACAGTGAAATAAGTGAGTGGTGGAAGTTCTATGGAAAATGCCGTCCAAACATTGATGCTATTTCTGGAGAAACCATTAGCGGTGGCGAACGCACTGTAAGTGTTTTGCAAATTCCAGTTGACAAAATAGACAAAGGCTATAGCTTGCGTTTTGAAACCTCTGTAGAAGATGTAAAATATTACAAAGACGATCTTCAGTTTTCGCTTACAACCGAAAATTTAAAAAGTAAACAAGAAGGAAAAGGTTTTATTCGTTACGTTCGCATGCTCACACAATAATCAGGAAATAGGATTTCGGAATTTGGGATGAGTAAAGACTTAAGACTTTAAGACATAAGACTTTTCGTAAAATTCATTTAGTCTTATGTCTTACGTCCTTTAATCTTGTGTAAAATATCTAAAATCTGAAGTCTAGTATCTAACATCTAAAAAATTGACCATTTCCATCTGGAGGTACAGTCATTTAGTACTTGCCATCGCTTCTTCACTCTTTCTGCTCGTGGCTTCGGTTACTGGTGTTATTTTGGCAGTGGAACCTATTGCACACCAAGCAAAAGGGTATTCAGTTGGGAATCTGGATGAAATCTCATTTGCGACAGTGATTGATGGATTAAAACAAAATTACGACGAGGTATTTTCGCTGGAAGTAGAATCCTCTGACTTTGTAAAAGCATCTGTGCTTACCGAAGATTTTGAGACCCAAGACATCTATATAAATCCAATAACTGGCGAAAAGATAGGTGAAGTAGCCAAACGCTCAGAGATTTACAGTTTTGCTACAAACCTTCACCGGTCGTTATTCCTAAAAAGTATTGGTCGCTTTTTTGTTGGCTTGGTTTCCTTATTGCTTTTTCTTATTGCCGTTACTGGAATTTGGTTATTGGCTAAAAGACAGGGCGGTTTTAGAAAGTTCTTTTCAAAAGTGCAGAAAGAGTATTTCGAAATGCGCTATCACGTAATCTTTAGCCGACTGTTTTTTATTCCTATTATAATTGTTGCGCTAACGGGCGTATATCTTTCTGCCGAGAAGTTTGAATTACTGCCGAATGCTTCGGTAGAAATTCAAGACAATAGTACTTCCGAAGAAAGCCAAAATTTTGAAAACCTTTCCGACATTCCATTTTTTAAGGAAACCAAACTTTCTGAGCTTAGAAAGTTAGACTTTCCCTTTTCCGAAGATCCTGATGATTTTTTCCATATAGCTTTAAAAGACAAAGAAATTCAAGTAAATCAATTTACAGGAACTATTGAAGCCAGTGCCCAATATCCCTTTGTGGTGCTTGCTTCACGTTTAAGTTTGGTTCTTCATACTGGTGAAGGCAGTGTTTGGTGGTCAATTGTGTTACTAATTGCCAGCGCTTCTATTGTTTTTTTTATATGCTTATCCTTTTGTTTCCCCATTAGTTTTTTCGTATTTTAAATTATG
>CAZFUX010000319.1:0-1675 GCA_964522085.1 uncultured Aequorivita sp. | reverse complement strand
AGTAAAATGGTTAGATTTTATGTGCCCCAAATTTATTTAGGACAGGATTGATTTTAAAGCTATAAATTTATTGCTACAAAATTTACAGCTTTAAAATCTCATCAATTTAATAAAGATAAATCATCGAACTTCCTTATTTAATTCAGATATTATAGCATAGAATTAATTTGCTACTTTTACATTAACGTAGTGAAACTAATCATCTATCCAAACCTAGCAGATACAGATCTTATAATTGCGAATTACTCAAATTCATCATTAATAAGAGCAGAGATTTTTGATATTAACAGAAAACTAATTTCAAAAATTGATTTAAGAAGTATGTCTGTTCAAAAACAATAGACGTTTCTGCTTTTTCCGCGGGTGTATATATTGTTGAAATTATTGGTGAAAGAAATAACATTCAAAAAAAATTAATCAAACAATAACTTCCAACTATCTTTTCGTTTATTAAAGAATTTGTTTGTAGTATCAACTTCATAATATAGATAACACTAACAAGTCTTTTGCTATATTTGTTTTATGAACGAAAACCTCGATCCAACAGGAGAAAACCTTTCACCACAAGAACTAGATGTTGAAAAAAAACTACGCCCACTAAGTTTTGACGACTTTACAGGGCAGGATCAAGCGTTAGAAAATCTTCAAATTTTTGTACAAGCCGCAAATGAGCGTGGCGAAGCTTTGGATCACACATTGTTTCACGGTCCTCCTGGATTAGGGAAAACCACATTGGCATACATTTTAGCAAATGAACTTGACGTAAACATTCGTGTAACTTCTGGTCCTGTGCTTGATAAGCCAGGCGACCTTGCTGGATTATTGACTAATCTAGACGAACGCGATGTTTTATTTATAGATGAAATACATCGTTTAAGTCCTATTGTAGAAGAATATCTGTACTCCGCAATGGAAGATTATAAGATTGATATTATGATTGAATCTGGCCCAAACGCACGTTCGGTTCAAATAAACCTCAATCCATTTACACTAATTGGCGCCACAACTCGCTCGGGATTACTTACGGCTCCCATGCGTGCCCGTTTTGGAATTTCTTCAAGATTACAATACTATACAACTGAATTGTTGACAACAATTTTACAACGAAGCGCAGGAATACTTAATGTGCCAATTACAATGGAAGCAGCAATTGAAATTGCTGGCAGAAGCCGTGGTACTCCAAGAATAGCAAACGCCCTATTACGTAGAATACGCGATTTTGCACAAATAAAAGGGAATGGTAATATAGACATCAAAATTGCACGATACGGTTTAGAAGCATTGCACGTAGACGCTTTTGGTCTAGATGAAATGGATAATAAAATACTTTCAACAATAATTGAAAAATTTAAAGGCGGTCCTGTTGGAATTTCCACAATTGCCACTGCAGTTTCAGAAAGCACAGAAACCATTGAAGAGGTTTACGAACCTTTTTTAATTCAACAAGGTTTTATAATGCGCACGCCACGCGGTCGTGAAGTTACGGAAGCTGCTTACAAACATTTGGGTAAAATAAAAGGCCCAACACAAGGCGGGCTATTTTAAATTGATATGTCTCCCCGAGCGCAGTGGAGGGGTAAATTAAAAGTTAACGGAGGTCTCGACTGCGCTCGACCGGACATATACTCACTACACATAGGAACCCGAAAAATCGGGTTTAATAATTTGAAAATTA
>CAZFUX010000318.1:0-1681 GCA_964522085.1 uncultured Aequorivita sp. | reverse complement strand
GAATATCAGTACTATAAATATACAAAATAGTATTGACAACATCAAGAAAAATAATGCTAAATAATTGATTATTAATCGGTTAATTTAGGTAGTGAAATCTTGGATTCCCGAAAACCTAAATGGAGTGAGTATAGCTGCTTCTGCATGATGGTTGTTCAACACGCAAAATACCAAGTTTAAAATTATTTTAACATAATTAATGCGATTTATGGTGTTTTGTTCAAACCTTCAAGGTTCAGGTTCAAAATTTTAAAGTTTCTTTTGGCTAACGGCTCTTGGTTTCTAGTTCCAAAGTTTCATCTTCAATTTCATATATCATCCATAAAAGACGTTTTATCTAAAATTATATTTTTTAGATATAAAAAAACCGCTCAAGGAATTTCCCTGAGCAATCTCATTTTAAACATACTGCAATTATAAAAAACTACTCTTTCAATAAACGTTTTATAATCTCTCCCTTCTTCCCACTAATCTTAACAAGAAAATCGAGAATCCAGCGAAACAGCAACAAAGGTTAAAAAAGACTGGAAGCAAGGCTCCTCAAGCCCTGTAAAGCTGGATTACAACGAACAAAAGGAATACAACAAGCTGGAAAAGGAAATAGCGAATCTTGAAAAAAAAGTAAGGAACTTCAAAATAAGTTTGCAACCGAAAACTGGGACGGTGCAGAAATTGACAAACAATCTATAAAACTTCAGGAAATTATAGATAAGATTGAAGCACAAACCGAACGTTGGTTTGAGTTGTCGGCGAAAATGGGGGATAATTTTGCTTTAGACCATAAGCTATAGTTCTTATACATTTTTTTAATTCGTATTTTCGCTTAAAGCCTACAGTCAAAAAATGATTCACCAATCAAAAAGCTACATAAAATTCGTTCGCCTTTCCAAAAACAAACACGGAGTGCACTCCCCTTTTGTATATGATTTGGTAACGAAATGCTTTAACGATAAAAAGAAATACCCAGAATATCATGTTTTAAAAACCTATCGCCAAGCGTTGCTAAAAGATTCTTCAATGTTTGAAATGAAGGATTTTGGTCAAGGCTCCCGAGTTTTCAAAGGCAACGCCAGAAAAGTTTCCGCAGTTGTAAAAAATGCAGGAATGAAGAAGAAACGGCAACGATTGCTTTTTCGTTTGTCCAAATATTTTAATAGTGAAAACATCCTAGAATTGGGTACTTCTCTAGGATTAGGAACGATTGCGTTTTCGCTTTCAAATGAATTTGCGGCAATACACACCGTGGAAGGCTGCCCAAATACTTTAAATAAAGCGCAAGAATATTTTGAAAAATTCAACTTGCATAATATTGAGATTCATCAAAAAATATTCAAGGATTTCCTTGAACAAAACGCTTCAGAAGAATACGATTTAATTTTTATAGACGGCGATCACAATGGCGAACGTACACTGGCTTATTTCAACTCACTTATGAAAAACATACATAACGATTCCATCATTATTTTTGACGATATTTACTGGAGTAAAGATATGACAGAGGCTTGGCAACAAATCATTGCAAACGAAAAAGTAACGGTAAGCATCGACACCTTTCAATCGGGAATGGTCTTTTTCAGAAAAGAGCAACCCAAGCAACATTTTATAATTAGAGTTTAAAGGTTTGTTGTCAATCCTGTCCTAAATAAATTTGGGGCACATAAAATCTAACCATTTTACTGGT
>CAZFUX010000317.1:0-1692 GCA_964522085.1 uncultured Aequorivita sp. | reverse complement strand
AAGCTGGCGCTTTGTTTGGCTAAACCGTTCTCAATAAATAGAGTGATTTAACGTTAACCGCAAGCGAGCCGGCAGTTTGGCTTCGATTGCCGGTGCTGGTTAAAAAAGCGGTCAATGATACGACTGCTTTTATTGTTTGCGTGTTCACTTTGTTTGCACTTTCAATCTTGTACATACTAAAGTGTTTGAATTTAAATGACGAACTGTTTTAGTTCCGTTTAAATTGCTTGTAAGCTGTTTTTTGACGCTGATGGCCATGAATTTCTGGAAATCATAGTATAATTTTTTTGTTGATTATCTATAGATTTAGTATCAATGTCATAGTAGTAATGTGTCACTTCATAACGATCAAAAGCATTTTTAGAAAGTTTATTTATTGCAAAAGGATTGTGATGAATTTGCAAGCCATCTAAATGAGTTTCAAAGTGTTTAGCATTTTCTTTTATCTCCATTATCAATCCCCTTCGATCATGGTAACGGCTTGATCTTATGTCTCTATCAAGTGAGGACTGTGTTATAGCCTTACTTAACGTCCCCATAGTAGAAAAAATAATTGCGCTGATCTCTTTATACTTATCATTGGTAAATATCCCAAGGTCTAAAGGTACTTTTTCATTTTTTAAGGCAATTGGTACTTCAATTTCTATAAAGCCATTATCTTTATCAATGCCTTGTCCGTATAGAACTCTATTTATAGCTTCATTATTCTGTATGAAGAACATTTGCTGCTCGAAAGGTGCAATGGCAACAACAAAAGGATTGCCATTGACATGCTCAAACTTAGAATAAGTACTAAAATATTTTTTATGTTTACTATTTATCGCGTTTAATATTCTAATACTTGCAAAATTCAAGAATTCATCATTTTTTTTCAATTCATCGTTTTCCCATTCAGGAACCGAATCATGTGCATGGTTAGCAGTAACAGCCTCTATATTAATGATTTCATCATTTAAGACCTTAACTGTAAAGTCAGGATTGGCTTTCGAGAAATCTACTTGGAGATCTAGATCTTTAAAGCATTGGTACAAATAAACTTCCCAAAATGATGAGTTAAATGTTGTTTGAAATTCATAATTAAACTTATTATCTCTATCTTCAAAACCGCTAGCCCAACGCGATATTACATCACGTAATGGCTTATTTTCATGCTCTAGCAAATGTTTGAAATTTGGGTGAAGTAAATTTTCATCATCGGCTACAACATCAAAAAGATTTAACGGTTTTTTCGCTATTCGAATTTCTTCATCGATATAAAATCGTCCAATTTTATAGTGGCACATAATATATTCAACAATAGAAATTCTAACCATCGTAGCATTATCAATACCAATTTTTTTTGATATTTGCATAGTAAGTACAACTAAGAATTGTTGGGGTCCTGTAGGGCCATCGACATCCTCCCAACTTCTATTCATTGCGCCAATATAATCAGTGTCATTAATGTAAAAATTTTTAATTCTATCCTTTAGAAAGTCGTTTCCTTGTCTTGCAGCATCAAGCTCTTCAAGTACAAATTGCCTCGCAACTTCTTTACTATTTTTCTTGGATTCAATAATTGAAATTATTTTTTTAACTGCTTCGTTTATTATCTTTTGCATCGATGACCTTAAATTTGAGCGTAATACATATGACAGCTAACGCCTGCGTCAATTGAGGCGCATCTTTTCGCGCCTTCGATTGCACGCAATG
>CAZFUX010000316.1:0-1695 GCA_964522085.1 uncultured Aequorivita sp. | reverse complement strand
GCTGCTGTATCACATAGATGGAATTATCTTGGGGAACCTTACGGATAAGCATAAATTTCAATGATATTTTTCTTCAAAACAAAAAGCCAGCCATTTTTCTTTTCGTACCAAACATCAGAATGGTTAAAGCGCTTAAAAACCTTATACGCCTCCTGAAAACGGTCTTGTTGAAAAAGAAAAGTACATTGTGACAGAAGTACTTCATTAGAAGTTTGCTTGAAGTCTTGCAAAATGTTGATAGCTTCTTCAGCATGATTGGTATAATTTAAAATCATGGCTTTTATCAATGTATATTTTTCGTAAAAAAGGGTAAAATAGATTTTATTTTTCTTCAACATTTCAAGTTCAATTTTGTTTACAAATAGTATTGCATCTTCAAAATCTTTATTTCTGAAACTACTTACGGCCATTAGGTGTAGTATTTCTATATGATAAAATAAATGCTTGTCTGTTATGTCTTTTTTGCTTTCAATAGTTTCATAAATATCCTTCATTAAAGACGAAACAGTATTGAAATCACTTTGAAGACTTGCCCCTTTTGAAGTTATATTCATTAATTGGCACAACGATTTGTAGGTAAGCGTGCTGCTAATTTCAATATTGAATTCTGAAAAAGATTCTTCAATTATAGTAGTTGCATTTTTTTCTTTTGATGTCTTTAAACGTTTTTTTATAGAGGCATACGCCATATTAAGCTGAAATTCCTTTTGAAAATGAAGTATATTTTTTTGTGAAGCGGCTACTATTTCTGAAAGTTCCTGCTTTGGGTTTAAGTGCGCATATTGAATTTTGGTATGATAAATTTCATTCAGAATTGAATAAAGGCCTAACTCAATTGCTTTCTGTTCTGCTTTTAACAGTGTCTTAATACCTACTTTGCTGTTTTTATGTTCAAAAAATATACGGCTTGCCAAGAGCAGTTTCATAATTTCCATTTCTTCAGAAGTTTCGCCAGAAAAACTTTTGGACGCCACAAAATCGACCAAGTTATTTTGAAGTCTGTTGCACAAGGCGTGATAGGCATTTCGGGAAGGTTGGTTGTATATTTCTAGGGAAGCACTCACCTCTTTTTCAGAACATAATATTTTGAATAATTGTATGTTTTTTGCGTCGCCTCTTCTATTCTTTTTGTTGAGGTAGCTTATGAACTCCTATTTATCTTCTTCAGAAAAATGATTTATTATGGTCTTAATTGTTTTCATTAAATAATAAGATTATCTATTTATAGAGGTCTGTAATTAGTTGAATATATTACAGTTTAAAAATAAACCTCATGTCTGGTTGAGCCATTCAGCACAATAAGTATAAACTAAAGTCGAAACCTAATTTTAGCAACCGAATAGTTCTCGACTGCGCTCGAACAGACAAAATAAGATATTTTAAATAGTAAGTTTTTTCAAAAATAAGGATTTATTTAATTATGACAACGTCGCATCTTTGTCCCATATTAATCATCAAAAATTTAATAGTATGGAAAATAAAATGTTTAATGACGAAAAAGAAAACAAGAAAGTTTTCATTTCAAAAGAAGAAAAAAAGGATGTTTTTAATTGTAGACCAACGGCTACATTTGTCTCGGCATCTTGGACTGCGCTTTTTATTGGGATGGTCGCTTATTGCATCGGTCTTTGGAATGTAGATGTTAAGTTTCACAAGGTTGTTGTGTTAAGTTGACAACTTGTTTACCTTTCAAAT
>CAZFUX010000315.1:0-1712 GCA_964522085.1 uncultured Aequorivita sp. | reverse complement strand
TTGTAACTATTCAGCGTATTATTTTACAAAATCAGGATACTTGTCATCAAATAATAATTCCATAGCCAAGCTTGAAGATATCGATTGTTTTTTACATGTACTAATATAACTTCGAGTACGGCACGATATTTCTGCACCTTTAAAGCTTCTGAAACAACCAGATATTTTTTGTTGTACTTTCTTCATTCTTAAATCATTTTCACCTTGATTATTGGTAAATGGAACATCAACATCTAGCATAAATCGCAATACATCCTGCTCATAGTCAATTAATCGCTCTAACAAGTTTCTTGATTTGGATCGTTTTAATCTTCCTCTTTGTCCTTTGGGCCTTGATTTTGGATCAGGTGGCGGACACTCGATTTGTGCTTTTTTGAGTAAACCTCTATATTCTAAGATGTAACTATCGGTACTATTTTTGTTTAATGAACCTCCTGTTTCATCAACAGTTTTCTTTATCTTTAATAACAGTTCCATCATATCATTTGCCCACTGCATGTTGTCCTGCTCATAACTGCGTGTCAATTCCCGTAAGTGATGAGCATTACACAAAGCATGTAAGCATAATATAAACTTATAATAAGTTTTCCAATGGTCGTGACATAATATCCCTTTAAAATGGGGTAGTACTCCCATTTCTTCCATGGCCAAATACCCACGTTTTTTATGTGGGAACAAATAAGTCCAGAGTTTATTTGAATTGACATGAACCCACGATATTTTCCCATTCACATTAATGCCAGTTTCATCGGCATGTACAATTTTTGAATGGGTCAGTTTTTCTTTAACAATCTCTTCAAAGTCAGACAGTTTATTGTAGGCTTCAAGGTTAAAGTTATAAAGGGTACCTGCTGATATTGGTATATTCAACTGTTGGGTAAAATACTCTTTAAGTCGATTATAAGGTATGAGTTGGTACTGTGACATATATACAGAATGAGCTTTTAATGTGTTTCCATATTGAGTCGCCTTTGTGACACCTTTTGGGAAATCCGCAACATAACGCTTACCATTTTCATCAATTAAAACTTGAGCTTGATATTCAGTAACTACTCTTTTTATGCAAAGGTCAAATACCTGGCGTTTCTCAAAACCAATCTCGGTGTAAGAACCTGCGGGTAATGTTGAACGATTAATTTCTATGACCTGTAATTCATCTGGCTTACTAACTTGTTTTAAAGTTGATCCGACATGACCTGTTTGACCACCTTGTTTGTTTGGGCTCTTTGGTAATTTATCATCATTACTTTTGTTTGATCTTGAACCTTTTTGATCTGTTGATGGTGGCTTGGAGCTATTGCTACTATTTAAACCTTTTTGGTTGGTTAAGAGTTGTACAATTAATATCAACATATTAATCATGGAGACCATTGTTGGTGATAGGTTTTTTTCTTTAGCAAGCGCTTTTTTGATTTCTGCTATTTGTTGAAATATATCTATGCCTTGGGTTGTCACTTTAGCTACACATGGTTTGTTTAAGACAATATTATATCATGTGTTTTCGAGGTGTGATTTTTCTTATTCTATGAAACATCAAGCTACTAAAAAATATTTAACCCTATCTACCATAAGCATCGGTTTTAAGGCTGTCCAGTAGTGTTTACTTTGTCATGAGAGTCTTGCTATACAAAGGCATTACAGTCTGGTTATTCAAGGTGTTTACGGCTAAAACAGTGTCAAGAATTTATTCTTATTTACGCTGAATAGTTACA
>CAZFUX010000314.1:0-1731 GCA_964522085.1 uncultured Aequorivita sp. | reverse complement strand
TTAATTTAGGTGGTGAAATCTTGGATTCCCGAAAACCTAAATGGAGTGAGTATATTATTTCAGTATCTATTGGTGATGATAAAGTAGCCTGGTACAAAAACAACACCTTAAGCATTTCAGAAAATGAAGTTTCAAACTATACAGTTTACCCAAACCCAACCAGGGGAGTACTTTATATAAAATCAAAACTACCTATTTCCCAAATTTCTGTTTATACTATTTTAGGGCAACTTGTTGAATCAATTTCAGAAACCAACCAAGTTGACCTTTCAAAAGCTGAAGCAGGTGTTTATTTATTAAAAATTGAAGATGAAAGTTATCAGACGTTTAAAAGAATAAAGTAGAAATATATTACCTAATAACCTTATTGCTTTAATTGTTATCTTTGTGTAAATACTTTGGAAAATGGAAATTTCAGATTTTGTAAATCCGCCTCAAGAGATAAAAGATTTGTTATAAATTGCCCAAAAACAGGCAGCCAATGGTCAAACTCAATCTAATGAAAAGGTTAAGAAATATATTAATCATAAATATGGCTTTCAAATAAAATAATTCGCAGACACTACTCTAATATGCAACTAAACCTAATTCCAAAAATAAAACACACAAACGCTAACAATTTTTTCCTCCTCGCAGGCCCTTGTGCCATTGAAAGCGAAGAAATGGCGATGCAGATTGCTGAAAAGATTCTGAAAATTACAGACAAGCTCGAACTTCCTTTCATTTTTAAAGGAAGTTTCAAAAAAGCAAATAGAAGTCGTATTGATAGTTTTACAGGTATTGGCGATGAAAAAGCTTTAAAAATACTTCGTAAAGTTTCCGAAACTTTTGATGTTCCTACCGTTACCGATATTCACGAAGTAAGCGACGCCACAATGGCTTCGGAATATGTGGATGTACTTCAAATACCTGCATTCTTAGTGCGTCAAACAGATTTAGTAGTTGCCGCAGCAAATACTGGAAAAGTGGTAAACCTAAAAAAAGGACAATTTATGAGTCCTGAAAGCATGAAACATGCCGTGACGAAAGTAACCGATTGTAACAATCAACAAGTGCTAATTACGGATCGCGGAACGATGTTCGGCTATCAAGATATGATTGTAGATTTTAGAGGAATTCCTACAATGAAACAATACGCTCCTGTAGTTTTGGACGTAACCCACAGCTTACAACAGCCCAACCAAAGTGTTGGCGTTACAGGCGGAAGACCTGAAATGATTTCTACAATTGCAAGGGCAGGAATTGCTACAGGCGCTGACGGAATTTTTATTGAAACACATTTTGATCCTGCAAATGCAAAAAGCGATGGCGCCAATATGCTAAATTTAAGCTTGCTTGAAAAACTGTTGACGGACCTTGTGGCTATTCGAAAAACTATCAATCACTTGTAATACTTCATATATCTAACAGAATAAGCTTCCAATAAAACTTCTTTTAAAACTTTCTGATCTATTTCTTCAAGAGATTTATAACGAAGTGATTTCATATGTTTTCTTCTTTCAGAAACTAACGCGTCTTTAATATTTGGTTAAATGTGCGCCGTGCCAAAAAACCAAATCAATATAATTTTTAGAATGACTGAGATAACAGAAAGGATTGTTCTCAATATAAAAGAAAGGTAGTTTCCATTTAAACAATATTTCCGCATCTGGAATAATAACTTCTACAGTAGCTTGTAAATGGAGTGAGTATACTATCTATTTGTTGCCATTGATAGAGCTACAAGAACTT
>CAZFUX010000313.1:0-1736 GCA_964522085.1 uncultured Aequorivita sp. | reverse complement strand
TGTTTTTACAGCATTTTATTAAGATTTTGAAAGCAGGCGGAAAAGCAGGAATTGTTATTAAAAATACATTTTTGAGCAATACCGACAATGCTTCTGTTGCTTTGCGTAAAGAATTATTGACCAACTGTAATTTACATACCGTATTAGATTTACCAGGCGGTACATTTACTGGTGCAGGTGTAAAAACCGTAGTACTCTTTTTTGAAAAAGGAAGTGCTACCCAAAAAACTTGGTTTTACCAATTGAATTTGGATAGAAACTTAGGAAAAACCAACCCACTAAACGAAAAGGATTTAGCGGATTTTGTTAAACTACAAAAAACACAAGCGGAAAGCGAAAACTCTTGGACGGTAAACATTGCCGACCTTGACCAAAACACGCTCGATTTATCTGCTAAAAACCCAAACACGCCAGAAGAAGCACCATTACGCCAACCCAAAGAAATTTTGGAAAGTATGAAAGCGTTGGATGCCGAAAGCGAAACCATTTTAAACTCAATTTTGGATTTGATATGAAAAAGGGTTGGAAAATAAAAAAGTTGGGAGAAGTTTGTGGTTTTCAAGGTGGTTCCCAGCCACCAAAGAGCAATTTCATATTTGAACCAAAAGATGGTTATGTACGTTTTTTGCAAATAAGAGATTTTAAAAATGACAAAAACATAACTTTTATTCCTGAGTCTAAAAAAAACAGATATTGTAATGAAGATGATATCTTATTAGGTCGATATGGAGCTTCTGTTGGAAAAGTATTAATAAATAAAGCTGGTGCTTATAACGTAGCAGTAATGAAGACTATTCCAAATGAAGATGAACTTAGCAAACAATTTTTGTTTTTTTATTTTGTGTCAGATGAATTTCAAAAAAGATTAGCAAATGTAGCTTCCCGTTCTGCTCAAAATGGATTTAGTAAGGATGATATAAATGGTTTCCCTATTTATACACCTCCCCTCCCCGAACAGCAACGTATAGTAGCCATTTTAGACATAGCCTTTACCGCTATTGCCACTGCAAAAGAAAATGCACAACAAAACCTACTAAATGCCAAAGAAATTTTTGAAAGTTATTTGCAAAATGTGTTTGAGAATAAAGGGGATAATTGGGAGGAATTAACTTTAAAAGCCGTTTCACAAGAATTTTCAAGAGGTAAATCAAAGCACCGTCCAAGAGGTGATAAATCAATACTCGGGGGTAATTATCCATTAATTCAAACAGGTGACATTAGTAACTCTGACCATTGGCTAAAAACATATTCTCGTTCATACAATGAGAAAGGTTTAGCACAAAGTAAACTTTGGAAAAAAGGGACAATTTGTATTGCGATTGTTGGTGCCAATGTAGCCGAAACCGCTATATTAACTTTCGACTCTTGTTTTCCTGATAGCGTTATTGGAATTACAGTTAATCAAAAAAAAGCTAATAATGAGTACATTGAATATCTTTTACAGTCTTTTAAATCTTATTTAAAAGAAAAAGGAAAAGGAACAGCAAGAGACAACATCAACTTAGGAACATTTCAAAATCAAAACTTCCCATTTCCATCTGTTAAAGAGCAAGAACAAATAGTCAAAAAACTAAACAGTCTTTCAGTCGAAACCAAAAAATTAGAAGCTATTTATCAGCAAAAAATAAATGATTTGGAAGAATTGAAGAAGTCAGTGTTAAATAAAGCATTTAAAGGAGAATTGTAATTATGGGAAATATTCATTTCATAGGAGGTATACACGGTGTAGGAAAAGG
>CAZFUX010000312.1:0-1741 GCA_964522085.1 uncultured Aequorivita sp. | reverse complement strand
TTTTCAAATTATTAAACCCGATTTTTAGGGTTCCTATGTGTAGTGAGTATAAATAAACATCAAAATGTAAATCAAGGAGATCTTTTGTTCACAATAGTTCCAATGATTGAAGATCATTATTTGGCAAGAATAAAGGCACCCATTCAAAATTCCGGGAAAATAAAACCCAATCAAGATGTAAACATCAAATTGTTTAACTATCCCGAAACAGAATATGGCATGCTAAAGGGTAAAGTGAAAACAATGTCTGCCATTCCTAATGATGAAGGGTTTTATCTCGTTCAAGTATCGCTAGAGTCTCCTTTAACAACTTCATATAATATTGAGATTCCCTTTAAAAATGAAATGACTGGGACGGCAGAAATTGTTGCCGAAGACTTAAGGCTCTTGGAACGTTTCTTTTATCAATTAAGGGGAATCCTTTAGCAATTAATTATTCCGTACATCCATAGCATCACGCAGTGCATTCCCAATCAACATAAAAGCAGTTACCAAACTCATAATGGCCAGCCCAGGAATTAAGGCAAGATAAGGCTTCCCTAAAATTATGTAAGCGTAATGATCTTTAATAATTCCGCCCCAACTTGGCATTGGTGGTTGGGCTCCTATTCCTAAAAACGAAAGTCCGCTTTCAATTAAAATAGCGCCCGCAAAGTTTGCCGCAGAAATAATAATAACCGGCGCCATACTATTAGGCAAAATATGTTTCACAATTATTCTGAAGTCATTAAAACCTAAAGCTCGTGCTGCGGTAACATATTGCATCTGTTTTACGCCCATAACTTGCCCGCGAACAACTCTTGCAACCTCAACCCACATCGTTAAACCAACGGCGATAAAAACTTGCCAAAAACCTTTGCCAAGTGCCAACGTTATGGCAATTACCAAAAGTAAGGTAGGAATAGACCAAGTAACATTAATAAGCCACATAATTGCGGCATCAACCTTTCCGCCAAAATAACCTGCAATAGCTCCCATTGTAACACCTATTACTAATGAAATAAATACTGCAACAAAGCCAATTGCCAATGAAATACGAATACCAATGAGCATACGGCTCAATAGATCACGACCATATTTATCAGTACCAAGTAGAAATTTTTTAGTTGAAATATATTGCCGCGGAATTTCTTTAACTGAAGAAGTATTTGGAAAAAGTGAAAGTGCGTATTCTTTTTGAAGTCCATCGGCTCCATCTGCTGTATATTCAGTAATTTCAATTGAATTTTCAGTTAACGAAAAATGTGAAATCGGAATTTCAGTATCTGCATTTTTTTCTCCAAAAAAGAAAACGGATAACGGATTTTGTTCTTCAACTGCAACTGGAATAGTCAACATTTGTACAGCAAAACTGGGCTTTTTGGAATGGATGGAAAGATGCATTTGGTTTGCATTCTCCGAATTATCAGGAGCTAAAGCGTACGCAAAAATGGCAATTAAAACACAAACCGCTAAAAAACCCAAACTAAAAACGCCCCAGAAGTTTTTTTTAAACTTTTGGAGCGCTATGCTTGTTAATGAGGTGGCGTTTTTCACATTTCAAATTTACTGAAATTTTTAGCTGTACCGCATTAAAAAACCTACAAGGTTATACAAACCTTGCAGGTTAAATTATAACTTATATTTATTCGGATCTTGCCGAGTGTCGAAAACCATTAAAATATAAAAAATGTTTTTCGAGGATAATTTATATACTCACTCCATTTAGGTTTTCGGGAATCCAAGATTTCACTACCTAAAT
>CAZFUX010000311.1:0-1756 GCA_964522085.1 uncultured Aequorivita sp. | reverse complement strand
CAAAATAGTATTGACAACACCAAGAAAAATAATGCTAAATGATTGATTATTAATCGGTTAATTTAGGTGGTGAAATCTTGGATTCCCGAAAACCTAAATGGAGTGAGTATATATAATAATGTCCGCCAGATTATTTAGGTCAATAGGATTTTCACTTGGTTTAGATACCTCTGTTGGTTTTTGAGCATAACAAAAAAAGGAGGCTATTATTAACATGGTTGAAAAAATATAAGTTCGAAATTTCATTTTAGTTTTTTTGAAAGTAATGAAAAAATGCTAACTAGTTTAATTTTTAACAAAATTATGTTAAGAATTAGGAAAATCGCTAAAATTGTTATACTATGCCGTGTTATTAAAAAAAAACCGAGAGATATATGAGACAACTTAAAATCACCAAGCAGGTTACCAACCGCGAAACCAAATCCCTAAACAGTTATTTACAGGACGTTAGTAAAATAGATTTAATAACTGCCGAGGAAGAAGTAGAGTTGGCACAACGTATTCGTGAAGGTGATCAAGCCGCACTTAATAAACTGAGCCGCGCAAATTTACGTTTTGTTATTTCGGTAGCAAAACAATACCAAAACCAAGGTTTAAGTCTTCCAGATTTAATTAATGAAGGAAATGTAGGTTTGGTTAAAGCCGCTAAACGATTTGATGAAACGCGTGGTTTTAAATTTATTTCCTACGCAGTTTGGTGGATTCGTCAAGCAATTTTACAAGCAATTGCAGAGCAATCGCGTGTGGTTCGTTTGCCATTGAATAAAATTGGTGACATTAATAAAATAAAGAAAGCTTCAATTCATTTAGAACAAAAATTTCAAAGGGTTCCTACCGCTGCTGAAATAGCCAAGGAATTAGATTTTAGTGAATCTAAAGTAAAAAGTTCTCTTAAAAACTCTACAAGAAGTTTATCTATGGACGCTCCTTTTCAGGAAGGAGAAAATGATAATAATCTTTACGATGTTTTGAGTTCTGGCGAAAGCCCAAACCCAGACAAAAACTTGATGCATGAATCGCTTCGCATAGAAATAAATCGTGCGTTAGATACTTTAGCGCCAAGAGAAGCAGATGTTGTAAAATTAAATTTTGGCCTTTGCGGCCAACCACCAATGACACTTCAAGAAATTGGCGATACTTTTGATTTGAGCCGTGAACGTGTACGTCAAATACGTGAAAAGGCAATTCGTCGTTTACGTCAAACTTCAAAAAGCCATATACTTAAAAAGTATTTGGGTTAAAAAACGTGTTAAAAACGGTAATTAAAAGACTATTTTTAACATTTTCATAAGAACGAGTATTCTTTCTAAAGTTATCTTTATAGCGCTAACCAATGCTATATGACTACAGAAATAATACTCGTTTTTTCTATTCTTTTTGTTACCATAATTCTCTTCGCATTCGAAGTTTTTTCAGTAGATAAAATTGCGTTGTTGCTCATTGCATCTCTTGCCCTCACAGGATTGGTAGAACCAGAAGAAGCTATTTCAGGTTTTTCAAATAGCGCAACAATTACAGTGCTATGTTTAATGATTATTGCCCTCGCACTTGAAGATAACGGAGTAATTGCTTCGCTTGCACGTTATCTTAAAAATTTGCACGTACTTCCTCTCTTTTTGTTGTTACCTGTTTTTATGTTTATATACTCACTCCATTTAGGTAGTGAAATCCAAGATTTCACTACCTAAATTAACCGATTAACAATCAATTATTTAGCGTTATTTTTCTTGGTGTTGTCAATACTATTTTGTATATT
>CAZFUX010000310.1:0-1757 GCA_964522085.1 uncultured Aequorivita sp. | reverse complement strand
CTTCATCATCTTTAACTTTATTTAAAGATATGTTTGAAGAGCCTTTGTTTACAGCGTCTTCTAATATTCCATATTTCCAACCTTTTTTCATATTAAATCCTTTTTTTTAGTTGGTTTTTAATCTCTTCCAATTCTTTTAAATTGGTTTCTTGTGCTTCTATTGTTTTTCTTTTTTTATCAAAAAGGGCATATGTTTCTGTTGCTTTTTGTTCCATTTGGGCTTTGCTAATTTTCCCTTTGGAGTCTAATATTTTTTTATCGTTAAAGTCTAGCATTCTATCCACATTTTGTTTCCAAAAGCTCATAGAAATTTGCTCTTTTTTTTTCACTCTTAGTTCGGCTGTTTCCAAAAATATAACTACCAAACGGTTTAAGGTATCTATCTCATCTTCTGTAAGGTAGTTTTTGGCAATATTAATATCTTGTTTTCGTACTATTGTCCCTTTCCAAGAGGTAAGCGCCATATTGGGTTTGTCTTTGTCGGCACGACTTACTATTAGTTCTGCTGCTGTTTGTTCGGTAACGGCATAAAGGAGTTTATTTTGTGTTTCGGCAAAAAACATCTGGGTTGCTTTGTCGGTTTTGTCATAATCGCTACTTAAAGCAAACAACTCTCTTACTTTTTGGTAGAATCGTTTTTCAGAAGCACGTATATCACGTATTCTTTCTAATAATTCATCAAAATAGTCGGGTCTTCCGTCAGGATTTTTGAGTCTTTCATCATCCATCAAAAAACCTTTAATCATATAATTTTTAAGATTTTCTGTAGCCCAAATTCTAAACTGTGTTCCTCTTTTGCTTCGTACTCTGTACCCAATTGCCAAAACCATATCTAAGGCATAAAAGGTAACCTTGTATTTTTTACCATCAGAGGCAGTTGTTAAGTAATCCTTAACAACTGAATTTTCATCTAACTCTTTGTCTTTGAGTATGTTTGATGTGTGTATGCTAATGTTAGGAACAGAGGTGTCAAAAAGTTCTGCTAGTTGATTTTGGTTCATCCATACAACGCCATCTTTGGCGTAAAGAGAAACAGCCGCTTTGCCATCAATTGTGTTATAAATGATTATGTTTTGTTTTTCATTTTTCATATCAAATCCAAAATTGAGTTTAAGATGGTTTCGCTTTCGGTATCCAATGCTTTCATACTTTCCAAAATTTCTTTTGGTTGGCGTAGCGGAGCTTCCTCTGGTGTGTTGGGGTTTTTAGCAGATAAATCGAGCGTGTTTTGGTCAAGGTCGGCAATGTTTATCGTCCAAGAGTTTTCGCTTTCAGCTTGTGTCTTTTGTAGTCTTACAAATTCCGCTAAATCCTTTTCGTTTAGTGGGTTTGTTTTTCCTAAGTTTCTGTCCAAATTTAACTGGTAAAACCAAGTCTTTTGGGTAGCACTTCCTTTTTCAAAAAAGAGTACTACGGTTTTCACACCTGCTCCCGTAAAAGTTCCGCCTGGCAAATCCAAAACGGTATGTAAATTACAGTTGGTCAATAATTCTTTTCGAAAAGCCACAGAAGCATTGTCGGTATTACTTAAAAAAGTGTTTTTAATTACAATTCCTGCTTTTCCGCCAGCTTTCAAAATCTTAATAAAATGCTGTAAAAACAAAGAGGCAGTTTCGCCTGTTTTTATAGGGAAATTTTGTTGCACTTCTGCACGTTCTTTTCCACCAAAAGGAGGGTTTGCCAATACTACATTATAACGATATTTTTCTTGTATATCGCTTAGGTTTTCTGCCAATGTATTGGTGTGTATAATATTA
>CAZFUX010000309.1:0-1778 GCA_964522085.1 uncultured Aequorivita sp. | reverse complement strand
GGTAGTGAAATCTTGGATTCCCGAAAACCTAAATGGAGTGAGTATATAATAATCTTACTTTTATTGCGCTAAGTCCTTTTTCTCCTTGTTCTACATCAAACTGAACTTTGTCATTCTCACGAATTTTATCAATTAGATTGGTTGAATGTACAAAAATGTCTTGACCTGTGTCTTTTACTTTTATAAAACCAAAACCTTTAGTCTGATTGAAAAACTTTACGATTCCTTCTTTCAGTATTTCTGGTTTTTTCTTATTAAATAGTTTATTTATAAATTCTTTTAACATTATTTATATTATACTGATTATTAATTTGTTATTCGCTATTTACGGGGTGATAATTGTCTATTTTCTTCCTAACATTCGAAGCATTTTCATATGGTCTACTATAGCATGACCAAAACTTTGTTTAACATGATACTCCATTCCGTATTCTTCGGCTGTTTCGGCTACAATTTTAGTTAATTTTTTATAATGCACGTGACATACATCTGGTAATATGTGGTGTTCTACTTGGTAATTCAAACCTCCAATCATCCACGATAAAAAGCTGCTTTTAGGTGAAAAGTTAGTGGTTGTTTTAAATTGATGGCTGTACCAATCGTTACTCATATCTCCAGCTTCATTAGGAAGCGGAAAATCATTCTCAGGCATAATATGCGCTATTTGAAAAACAGTACTTACTAAAAGCCCTGTTACAAAATGCATCGTAAAAAACGCCAACAAAATTAACCACCAAGCCTGCGGCACCATTATCATTGGTAATATCAGTGCATAGCTATAATAAAAGAGTTTCCATCCTATCATTGCTGTCAGCACTTTACTGTATTCTTGCTTCTTATTAAAGAAGCCCATGTTTTTATATCGCTTAAGCCTAACAAAATCTTTTGTTGTAATCCAAGATATTGTGGAAATGCCATAAAAAAACCAAATATAAATATGTTGAAAACGATGTAATGAATAATGTTTGGCATGCGGCGAAAACCTTAAAAAGAAGGGGGCATTAATATCATCGTCTGCGTGCTCTATGTTGGTATAGCTGTGATGTAAAACATTGTGCTGCACTTTCCATACTTCTGCATTTGCACCTATAAGGTTGAAGGTGTAACCCAATAAAGTATTTACTTTTTTATTTCTTGAATAAGACCCGTGGATTGCATCGTGCATAATACCCATTCCTATGCCAGACATTCCTAAGCCAGCTACTAAATAGGCTGTAAAAAGCGCCCAAACCGATGTAATTAAACCAGAAGACAGCAAAATGATTGGCACAAAAAATAAGGACAGCATTATCACTGTCTTGGTAATCATCGTGCCATTGGCATTCCTGCTAATATTATTTGTTTTGAAATAGGAGTTAACCCTGCTCCGAAGTGTTTTTGAAAAGGAAGCATTTTGTTCTCTTGAAAATCTTGGATTGTTTTTGCTTTTACTCATTTATTTTATTGCTAAAACCCTGTAAACAGGAATCATTTCCTAAAAATTAAGGGAATTGTTTATTATTAAAGAATCACGCGGTGATTTGTAATTTGAATATGAATAAAACTATTGAAGAGAATTATTATTTTAATCCAACTGGTTTTTACCATAAAGCACTATATACACTACGACTGTTAAAGTATTGTAGAAAGCGAAGGATTATTTAAAATTTGATGAAGATTAAAAAAAATAGGCTGACTACACTGTTTCCAGTGTAAATATAGTCTAAAATAACAGACGCTCGGCATACTATACTCACTCCATTTAGGTTTTCGGGAATCCAAGATTTCACTACCTAAAT
>CAZFUX010000308.1:0-1793 GCA_964522085.1 uncultured Aequorivita sp. | reverse complement strand
TTTTAGTGTATAATTTTTAAGAAAACAACACAAAATATAACACAAAAAACAGAGGCTCTATGCATAGAAAAAATATCAGACGACTAATCAAAAAGCAACTGAAATATAATCATCCATATTGGAAAATTATGGCAAAGAAAGCCAAAAAGAAGTTACTCAAACAAATTGCAGACGAAGTAGTGAAAGATTATGATTACTCTCAGGAATTGAATATTCCTATTGAGGAGCTTATTGGGGTAGAAGATCAAATGCCAACCAGAGGTATTATGCCTCTTTCTGAAATGGATAGATACATAAACAATTTTTATAGTGACGACCTTTTTAATTTTGATACAAAAGGACAGCCTTTTTCTGAAATTGTTGACCAAGAGTTACAGTTTGTTGATAAACTTCTTGATGATCTTATTATTAACAGCCTTCTTGCTCCGGAAGGTTATTCTGCCCCTCACCGGAATATTCAGCCCTATCAATTATTTCGAATGGAACTTTTAAAAATAATAAAATATCCTGAAATCAGTTACCGAAAATTTTGCACTGATGAATATTTTGGTAGTGAAAGAAAACAAAACCGAAGATTTGTCAGATTACCACTAAATACGAAAAACCAAGTCCATCATACTGAGCTGTGCCATTTCAGAGCCGGGTTGTCTTTTAAGCAGCTAATGAACATTCTTGTGTACTTCCTGCGTCATTTTTATAAATCAGGGTATCTTGAAAATGCTGTAGTGCATGGAGTTGATTCAACAGAGTTGCCTGCTGAAACCAATTATCCTCTTTGTACAATCAAAGTTAATGGCAAGAAAATACGGATTTATTCCGACCTTGACTGTGATTGTGGAAGGCGACGTAATAAAAGAGATAAATCACATTATGTTGTTGGATATCGACTACATACCCTGACAGCAATAAATCCTTCAACTGGGCATAGTTTCCCATTGGTTTCACTTGTTGGAGCAGCAAATCATCATGACAGCCTTTTCTTATCTCCCCTGATAAAACTTGCACAGACACTGGGTATTGATATGAAATTAATAACAGCTGATCAGGCTTATCATGATAAAAATGGTTCTATAGCTGAAGAAACCGGTGTGTACGTTATAGCGCCACCATCGGAGAAGGCATTGCTTCCCGATAATGTTTTGGAATCTCCAATAAGAGTAACATGCAATGACCTTTGTGAAATCCCAATGAAAATTTTGGGAAGGTCAAAAACTGGACATGAGTTCAGATGTGCCGCAAATACCGGAGATTGTATATTTGAATCGACTTGCTCTCAATCAAGGACAATTGCATTTGATACTGGATATTTTCAACCAATGCCAACTTTTCATAATTCATCCCAACAAGCTATGGATATTCGAAAAAACTGTGAGAGATCTTTTAACCTTATGAAAAAACGTGAAGGTCTTGAACATACAAGGGTAAGGAGCCAACATGGGGTTGTTGTCCGTTCAACATTTACGACCATAGCAACACTGTTGATCGAAATGTCAGGAACAAGACGTAAGCCCAATAAAAAAAAAGACATGCAAAAGGAGTTGTTCGCTGCTACAGGATAAAATAAAAATTACAAAGCGTAAATATTAAAATTTTTTAGAGCTGATTTGATCGGATTGTTTTGATATTACCTGAACTAAATAGTGAGCCGCTCTGCAAAGAGAATCCAAAAGGCTAAAAACAAAATCAGGTTATAAAATTTACAATTTGAGAAAAAAACTTGAAAAATATGATTCAAACAATGAAGGAGATTTATAACCTATGCAGTTATCAAATGGTTTCAACACCCTTTATTA
>CAZFUX010000307.1:0-1826 GCA_964522085.1 uncultured Aequorivita sp. | reverse complement strand
AATTTAGGTGGTGAAATCTTGGATTCCCGAAAACCTAAATGGAGTGAGTATATTTTATTGCTAGTTTGTTGTATTCTGCTAGTTCGGCTTTGGTGGCTTTTTGTTTTATAGATTCAAAATTTATTGGGGATTTAGAAATAGTTGTTATTGCGTTTGGCAATCCAGAATTTTGCGTTGCAATACTTATTGAAGGATTGTTCTTAATTAAATTTTTTGCTTTTTCGAATGTTATTTTATTGTGAGATACTTTCAATGTAATTTTTTGGATTGATGAAGTGTCTTTTAAAACCTTTTCAGAATTTCTAGTTACTTGTGATATTTCTTGCGTAGTACTAAACCCATAAATTAATATTGCAAGTAAGGGTAATAATAAAATACTTCGCAACAAAATGGCTCTTTTTGAAGTGCGTGTTTTCATAACTGTAAATCGTTTTTTGATGGATGAATAATTGATTGAGTGTGCCAGCGAAGGGGTATAGGCATCCCGATAACTATCGGGAGATGAGAATGCCAATAATATTCTTTGATATCCTGAAGTTTCAGTGCCAGCGTTTAAAATAGTGCGGTCTGCTAAAAATTCGTGGTTCAGTTTAATACTTCTTTTTAGGAAATAAAATAATGGGTTAAACCAAAATACAATCTGTAAAATTTCAATAAAAACTAAATCTAAACTATGTTTTTGACGTGCATGTGCTTCCTCGTGAAGCATTACCTCATCAGGAATTTCGTTACTTTCGAATTGGGTTTTGTTTAGAAAAATGTAATTGAAAAAAGTATGAGGAATTATAGTTTCATTTAAAAGTATATTGATGAAACTACTATTTTGATATTTAGGGTTCTGCTGAATTTTTTGAAATAGATTGTAGAGATTTCGAAAGAATTTTATGCTAAAAAATAACCCCCCCAATCCATAAATAACCCAAAGTAAAATTGGCTAGTAATTAATGGTTTGTTCGGCTTGCGTAAAAGTAATTTGTGACGCTCCTTCGAAAGAAACTGGAATAATTGGCGAAACTTCAACATAGGTAGTAAAAGTGATAAGCGGAATTAAAAACGAAGCCAATAAACTTCCCGATAAATAAAAACGCTTAAAATTATGAATGGAAGTGTTTTCCAAAAACAGCTTGTAAAAAGTGAAGAACAGTGCGAGGCAAGCGGCCGATTTTAAAAGATAGGATTCCATAATTACTTTTTTTGAATTTCAGAATCGATTAAAGTTTTTAATTCTTCCAATTCTTTTTTAGATAGGTTAGTTTCTTCAGTAAAAAAGGAAGCAAATTGCGACGGGCTGTTATTAAAGAAATTTTTAATCAATCCATTTACGTGTTTTGAAAAATAATCTTTCTTTTTTACTAACGGGAAGTACTCGCGGGAACGCCCCAACTGTTCGTAATCCACAAATTTTTTGTCTTGCATTCTTTTTAAAAGCGTAGCAACGGTAGTTGTTGCTGGTTTTGGTTCAGGATGTGCATTAACCAAATCTTTCATGAAAGCACGCTCTCTTTTCCAGAGTAATTGCATTAATTGTTCTTCGGCGTTTGTGAGTGTCATTTGTGAAAGTTTTAAATTTACTTCTACAAAGGTAGAACAAATATTTTAATTCTACAAACGTAGAGGGTAAAATTTTTTAAATTCCATGCTCTAATACTATCTTAATAGTAGGTTGTTTTCTAGGGGATTTTAATTATTTTTTCTTCTGAAATAAAACTGCCATCATTTGCAGTACCTTCCAAAAATAGTTTGAAGCTGTCTATTTGTGGTTTAGGAATTGTGAATATACTCACTCCATTTAGGTTTTCGGGAATCCAAGATTTCACTACCTAAAT
>CAZFUX010000306.1:0-1830 GCA_964522085.1 uncultured Aequorivita sp. | reverse complement strand
AGTAAAATGGTTAGATTTTATGTGCCCCAAATTTATTTAGGACGCTATTGATTTTGAACCTTGAATTCACTTCTTAAACTTAAACTTCAACTTCTCCGACCTTCCTTTCTTAAAAATCTTGTTACTGTTTGGAATTCCTTGTCGCAATATTTTTTGTTCTTCTTCAGGTAATTGGATTATTGCAACACACTCTTCAGAACAACAATTTTCCATTGCTTCAGCACATTTTTTACATTGAATAAAAAGCAAATGACAGGCTTCATTGGCGCAATTGGTATGCTCGTCGCACGATTCGCCACATTGATGACAGTGGCTTATAATATCTTCTGTTATACGTTCGCCGCGACGATGATCGAAGACGAAGTTTTTACCAACGAATTTATTTTCAAGACCTTGATTTTCTACTTGGCGAGCATATTCAATAATGCCGCCTTCTAACTGAAATACATTTTTAAAACCTTTGTGTCTATAATATGCGCTGGCTTTTTCGCAACGGATTCCTCCGGTGCAATACATAACCAGTTTTTTATCTTCTTTATAGTCTTTTAAATCTGCTTCAATAATATCTAAAGAATCGCGAAACGTATCAACGTCGGGTGTTACAGCGTTTTTAAAATGTCCAATTTCACTTTCATAATGGTTTCGCATATCTACCAAAACCACATTTGGATCTTCAATAAGCTCGTTGAATTTTAGCGCATCTACGTGAATCCCTTTGTTAGTAACATCGAAAGTATCATCGTTTAAACCATCGGCAACAATTTTATTGCGCACTTTTACTTTCAGTTTTAAGAACGATTTTAAGTCTTGTTCAATGGCGATATTCAAACGAACATCTTTCAGAAAATAAATTCCGTCTGTAAATTCCTTGAATTCCTTAAAGCGTTTTGCCGGAACAGAAAGCTGGGCGTTGATGCCTTCGTGAGCCACATAAATACGACCCAGCACATCCTGTTCGTGCCAAGCAACAAAAAGATGGTTTCTAAAAAGGTTTGGATTGCCAATTTTGACATATTGATAAAAAGAAAGGGTAAGCCGCTCCTCGCCAGCCTGTTCCAAAAGTGTTTCCCTCTCTTTTGCACTTAATTTATTGTACAGTTGCATGCTATAATTTTTTAGGTGAAAAGAATTTGTTTTTAAAGTTGCAAAAATACTACTTTTTAGGAAAGGGGGAAAAACCCTTACAAAAAATAGGGATTTTCCTGTTTTTTATTCAAAATGGTTAACGTAATTTTAAGAAATTGTTTAATTTTAATCGTCTAAAATATGAAAAAACACGCCCAAAGATTTTTAATACTTTTTACGGTCGTTTTTTCTTCAATTTTTTTTAATGCACAAAAGATTATTTATTGGAAATTAAAGAAAGTTTTGAGCTTGGAGTAATCCAGCAAACAGTAAACCAAGACCAAATTTTGAATTTGACAATGGCTAATACTAGTTTGGCAAATGAATTAAATACAAAACAAATTTTTGTTTTTAAAAAAGCATTTTCAAAATCCCCAAATCCAAAACTGCAAAGAGTTTATTTTTTAACCGTACCAGAAAATGTCAATTTTATTAGCACTTTGCAACGAACAGAAATTGAAAAAATTACTCCTATAAATAATGAAGTTATTTTAACTTCTGAAACTCCTCCTATTTTCTGAATGCTTCCAAATGATTATGAGGACATAATTACTGGAGGTAGAAATACAGCTTTAGACTTAATAAATGCACCTTTAGCTTGGAACATTACTACAGGTGACCCAAATGTTGTTATACTCACTCCATTTAGGCTTTCGGGAATCCAAGATTTCACTACCTAAATTAACCGATTAATAATCAATTATT
>CAZFUX010000305.1:0-1846 GCA_964522085.1 uncultured Aequorivita sp. | reverse complement strand
ATTTTTAAATTATTAAACCCGATTTTTCGGGTTCCTATGTGTAGTGAGTATACATCGCAAAATGTTTGTACCATTAAGACGAATGTAAATGTAATCTGTTACAATAATGTACGTTTAAGAGTATCTTCACATTTTGTAACTTGCCGAACATATGAAACTTTTTTTTCTTCTTTTCTTTTTTTGCCAACTAAGCATTGGGCAAAGTCTTTCACTGGAGAGTAAGGTTTCACTTGTTGCAGATAGATTTATAGGTTTAGACAATTATAAAAATTCGTATTTCATAAAAAATAGCGTTATAAACAAAAAAGGACCGGATGGTAATTTTCTGTTTAACGATTTACAGTTGGGGAGAATTACATCGGTAGACATTATAAATCCGCTAAAAGTGGTTGTGTTTTTTCAAGATACTAATACGGTAGTTTTTCTGGATAATAAGCTGAATGAAATTGAACGTATTAACTTCAACAGCCTTCCGCAGTTTTTAAATATTAGCACTGCCTCCAACGCTGGAAGCAATAGCCTTTGGCTTTTTAATGTAGATAATCAGCAGCTCGAATATTATAATTATGGTTCAAAATTGAAAACTATTGTTTCGCAACCCTTTGCGGGGAAATTGATTTCGCAGGCGAGTAATTTTAATTATTGTTTCGCCTTAACGGAAAAGAAACTGCGCGCTTTTAATATTTATGGAAGTATTTTGAATGAAGAGGCTTCGGACGGATATGAAAAAATAATTCAGCAGAATGAAAACTTAATCGCCCTTAAGGAAAATGCGCTTTATTACATCCCCGATTTTGCACGACGGAATGAAACTATTTCCCACGAAGTTACTACCTTGAAGTTGCCCGTGATAGAAATTAAAGATTTGCAGCTTATCAATGATTTCCTGTATATTTATGACGACGAATTTTTGTACACTTTTAAACTAACCAACCCAATTAAAGAATAGCTATGCACGTTGCAATTGCAGGAAATATAGGTTCCGGAAAAACCACGCTTACTCGTTTATTGTCCAAACATTACAAATGGCAAGCCCATTTTGAAGATGTAGAAGACAACCCTTATTTGGACGATTTTTACAACCAAATGGAGCGTTGGTCTTTTAATCTTCAAATTTATTTTTTGAACTCTCGTTTTCGTCAAATTCTTGAAATTCGTGAAAAAGGTAAAAGCGTAATCCAGGACAGAACAATTTATGAAGATGCCTACATTTTTGCGCCAAACCTACACGCAATGGGCTTAATGACCAATCGCGACTTTGAAAATTATCGCTCGCTTTTTGAACTTATGGAAAGTGTTACTGAAGGTCCAGACTTATTAATTTATTTACGAAGTAGCATACCTAATTTAGTGAACCAAATACATAAACGTGGCCGTGAGTATGAAAACTCTATTAGCATTGACTATCTAAGCCGTTTAAATGAGCGCTATGAAGCTTGGATTCACGGTTATGACAAAGGCAATTTAATTATACTTAATGTAGATAATCTAGATTTTGTAGATAACCCTGAGCACCTAGGCGAGGTTATCAATAAGATTGATGCGGAGCTGCATGGTTTGTTTTAGTAATATCCAGTTAAACCGTAGATTCTCTAATGATTATCAGAATTTTTCTGGACATATTTTTCTATCAAATCATTAATCTCATTATCCGAAATTGAAGTCTTTTCTCCTTTACTATAAATTGAAAGAAGCAACACTGTACTATCATCTACTTGAACATAGGAAATGATTCTTACTCCACCAGATTTTCCTTTTCCTTTGGAAGAAACTGCCAAGCGGATTTTATAAATATACTCACTCCATTTAGGTTTTCGGGAATCCAAGATTTCACTGCCTAAATTAA
>CAZFUX010000304.1:0-1848 GCA_964522085.1 uncultured Aequorivita sp. | reverse complement strand
TAACTCTAACCAGTCATGATTTTTATGTATTTTATCAAACGCTTCCTTTAATTTTATTACTTGTTCGATTGGGGCGCGTTCATCTTTTGTTCCATGAATGAGCAAAATATTGGCTTTAATTTTATCGACGTTGTAGACCGGTGATCGCCTTTTCATATCATCAATATTATCGCCAACGGCTTCTTTTAAGTAGGCCAAGCCATTTTTCAAATAGTTTGGAATATCACCTTTTTCAAACATCATGGATAAATCATAAACGCCCATTGAACCTATCGCGCATTTGTAAAGTTCAGGTTCTCTTACCGTACCCATTAGCGCCGCATATCCACCATAACTTGCACCATAAATGCAAATTCGAGCAGGGTCAGCAATTTTTTGATCAATTAAAGCTTGGGTAGCATCGGTAATATCATCCTGCATTAGCGTACCCCATTTGCCATGCCCAATATCCTCGAAAGCATTTCCAAAGCCACCACTACCCCTATAGTTAACTTGTAATATTGCATACCCTCGGTTAGCCAGCAATTGAACATCCCCTTGATAATACCATTCATCTCTAACGCCGTGTGGACCGCCGTGTGGATAAACAACTAGCGGTAATAAGTCGTTGTTCTTATTTTTGGGACGAGTAAGGTAGCCCTGTATTGCTTGTCCATCACGTGTTTTAAAATTAATTGATTCTGTTTTGATCATTAGATCAGGATCGACCCAAGAATTACGGCTCATTAGATATTGTGCATTGAGCGTTTTAGTGTCAAATAAATAGAAATCACCGGGGTTAGTATCGGCGTTAACTAGCGCAATCATTTTACTACCATCTTTAGTTGCGCTGGTAATTTCAACATCTTGTCCTGTAAAAGCTTTCATTAATTTTTTATGAAGTTTCGATTTGATATTTTTCGGTTCTAAATAGTGATAAACGGGTAACGATTTTTCGGTCGCTACATAAATAATACGCCGCTTTTCAAAATTAAAAACTAATCGACTCATGTCGATAGATTCATCATGGAATAGCTTTTTTGTGGTTTTAGATTTTAGATCGAGCAAGTACAATGCACGGGTACCATCACCAACATTGGCAGACAAATAAACGCTTTGATTGTCTTCGGAAAAACTAAAAGGATTAATGTGGGTTCCTTCAAAATCATCTAATGAGAACTGTTTCCACTTAGCTCCTTTGTTTTCTTTGTAGGAGACAAGGGATTCATTATTTTTACTAACACCTATAGAAAATCTTACAATTCCTTGGTTATCGACAATGGCGTTGGCTTGAGAAATAGGCAGTACGTCAACATTTTTTAACTTTCCGTTATAAATATTGAGTTTCCTAATGAGGGTTTTTGCGTTTGGATTTTGTCGCCAATATTTACCGTATAGCTTCCAAGGGTAGTAAGCGATCAGAATATTTTTCTCATCATCTTCGAGTAGGTCAAGAATGGTATGGCTGGCATAACTTGCTTTCCTTTTCCTTAGATTAGTACCTGTTGTTTTTTGTCCGGCGCGGTATCCAAATATAATATTGTGTCTTGATCCATCTACATTTACTGCGAAAAGCTCTCCAGAGCCCATTTGCCTTTGATCCATTTTTTTAATCTGATAGATTGTATAAACTAATCGTGTATTACTCACCCACTGGACTTTACCAACATTGCCACCAGCGCCTCGCGTACCGATGACAGAGACTATTTTATTTTGTTTAACATCTATAATACCAAACACTTCTTTTTGTTTTTGTTTTAGAATAACCACAATATGGTTACCATCGGGAGAGATTATTGCATTTCGCTTCTCTGAATTTTTGGTGAAATACTCGATCGGTAGTTCAGCTGTCGTGCCGACATTGACGTT
>CAZFUX010000303.1:0-1919 GCA_964522085.1 uncultured Aequorivita sp. | reverse complement strand
GCATTAAATGGTGATATCGTTAAGGTAAATGTTTTTACTAGTAAGCACAGCAAAAAAACAGAAGGTGAAGTTGTAGAGGTCCTAGAAAGAAAACAAACAGAGTTTGTTGGCGTTATTGAAAAGTCCGCAAATTTCTCTTTTGTTATTACCGATAGTACCAGAATGCCTGTAGATATTTTTATATCTAACGACAAATTAAAAAATGCGAATGATGGCGATAAAGTAATTGCAAAAATTACTGAGTGGCCTTTAGATAAAAAGAATCCTTTTGGGAAAGTAATACAAGTTCTAGGAAGACCTGGCGAAAACGAAACAGAAATGCATGCTATTTTAGCTGAGTTTGGGTTGCCTTACGAGTTTCCACCTAAGGTAGAAAAATCGGCTAAAGATTTAGATTTAGAAATTACACCTCAAGAAATAAAAAAGAGAAGAGATTTTAGAACCACTACTACTTTTACTATAGATCCAAAAGATGCCAAAGATTTTGATGATGCGTTATCCATCAAAAAATTAAAAAATGGCAACTGGGAAATTGGAATTCATATTGCAGATGTTTCACACTACATACAATCAGGTTCTATCTTAGATAATGAAGCTTTTAAAAGAGCTACTTCAGTTTATTTGGTAGATAGAGTTGTACCAATGCTACCTGAAATTTTATCGAACCAAGCATGTTCATTAAGACCACAAGAAACTAAACTTTGTTTTGCCGCTGTTTTTGAAATAGATGAAAAAGCAAATGTATTAAATGAGTGGTTTGGACGAACAGTTATTTTTTCTGATAGAAGATTTACTTACGAAGAGGCGCAAGAACGTATAGAAACGAAAGAGGGTGATTTAGTTGAAGAAATATTACAACTTGATAAGCTCGCCAAATTACTTCGTAACGAACGGTTTAAAAAAGGGTCCATTGCTTTTGACAGAATAGAGGTTAAATTTAATTTAGACGATAACGGGAAGCCCTTAGGTGTTTTCTTTAAAGAAAGTAAAGATGCCAATAAGCTAATTGAAGAGTTTATGTTATTGGCGAACAAACGTGTTGCCGAATTTATTGGGAAAGTTCCGAAAGGGCAGCGAGTAAAAACTTTTGTGTACCGAATTCATGATGAGCCCAATCAAGAAAAACTATTATCACTTTCTAATTTTGTAAAGAAATTTGGCTACGATTTAAAAGTAAATGAAGGAGAAGTGGCTCACTCAATTAATAATTTACTCCATAAAGCAAAAGGCACAAATGAAGAAGACATGATTGAACAGCTAACCATTAGAACAATGGCAAAAGCAGTTTATTCTACCAACAACATTGGGCATTACGGACTGTCTTTTAAACACTACTCTCATTTTACCTCTCCTATTAGAAGGTATCCTGATGTAATTGTGCACCGTTTATTGCAACATTATTTAGATGGAGGGTCATCGGTTAACCAACAAGAAGTTGAAGACCAATGTAAACATTCTTCTAAAATGGAAATTGCTGCAACCGAGGCAGAAAGAACTTCTATTAAATACAAACAAGTAGAGTTTTTACAAGATAAAATTGGTGAAGAGTTTGAGGGAGTTATTTCTGGAGTAAGCGAATGGGGGTTATATGTTCAAATAGTTGAGAATATGTGTGAAGGGATGGTTCGGTTAAGTGATATTGAAGGCGATTATTACACTTTTGATGCACCAAACTATTGTGCTGTAGGAAAAAACACCGGGCAAGAATACCGTATGGGCGATGAAGTAAAAATAAAAATACGTAGAGCTGATTTAGTGAAAAAGCAATTGGATTTTGAATTGGTTTAAGTCCTATTGAATTACTAAATTTGAGCTAAATATATAATGCGAATATGTGTACTGGTACACATATTCGGTTGTTGGCAAACATATAATTATGACAGATTTTTTTCAATCATATCAATTTCTATCGATAATTG
>CAZFUX010000302.1:0-1947 GCA_964522085.1 uncultured Aequorivita sp. | reverse complement strand
TTAAATATAGAGACAAAGATGAATCTCCGTAATATGCAAGATATAGCTGGTTGTAGAGCAATCTTTACAAGCAAGAAGAAGCTGGGTAAAGCATATAACGAATTAAGGAAAAACACTGTTTTTAAAAAAGACAATGGAGAACTCCGGGTAAAGGATTACATTTCTATTCCTAAACCTAGTGGCTATAGAAGCATTCATATTGTCGGTAAATTTTCCGATAACAACAATAAAAATAAATCCGTAGAAATTCAATTAAGAACTAAAATCCAACACCATTGGGCTACCGCTCTAGAAATAATAGATATATTTACAAATCAAGCATTGAAATCAAATATGGGAAATGAGGATTGGGCGAAAATATTCAAACAAATAAGCTATCAGTTTGAAATTATGGAAAAAATACACCTTTATGATAACTTGCAACCATTAGAACAATATTCGAAGTACAAGAAAATGGTAGTCGATGAAAAACATGGGATGGAACATGGTTTAGTAATCCAATCTATATATGACATAGATCGACTTCAGCGAAAGCTAAAGGTTATTGAGCAGCTAAATGCATTTGCTTCGTCAATTGAAGTAATGGATAAAAAAATTAGAGAGTCAGGATTTGATGGGTACGCCTTGCTAGTTATAGACCCACAGAAAGGAGAAATAGCATCTAATTTATTTGATCTCGATAATGTGAAGGAAGCGTTTGAAGAATATCTTAACGTGGAAAAAAAACATGCTAAGAACAAGGATATTGTTGTTTCTATGGTTTCTACTAATAGTATTGGCGGTTTGCCCGAAGCCTATCCAAACTATTTTGCCGATTCAACAATTTTTTTGACAAACCTAACCTATATTGTAAATTTGAAAAATGAGCTAGATCCGAGTTGGATAAGAAAAGCACTCAGCTCTATGAGCTGACCTAAAATAAAAATATGGTAACAACAAGGCCGATCCTATAGATCTGACTAGATGCCAATCAAAACAACAATTAGATCAAGTATTAAAAAGTGCGAATAGCAGAATTAGTGTTAAAACTGAAACAAAATAACGAGGTTGAAATGGACATTTTTAAAGGTCTAAACGATAAAGAAAAGAAAGCTCTTTTTATTGATATCTTTGTTGTAACACCAGTAATAACTGTTATTTTTGGTTTGATTGGGTATTTTATTTTTATCCTCCTTCCATTATTTGGTCTTAGCGAATTGAACGCGAAATATATTGGTTTTTCATTCTTTGTGTCTGGTGTTGCATTGGAAATATTAAAACCTAGTGTCTGGTCTAATAAAGATGATGGTACTGGGCTAAGAGATCGTTTTAAACACTGAGAATGACCCAAACGCTGTATTACCGCCATTTTTCACTACATTCAACGGAGCTGATGGCCGTCAACCCAGTTGGTGTTCTGGTAAATGGAAAACAGAAGTGGTTCATCGATTTGCTAACGAGATGTACCCAAGAGAGAAAGGAGAGCCAAACAAAAAATTTAGGGTTTGGATCGGTTTTTCGACTGATGAGCTTCGGCGTGTTCGTATGATTGGGGGTAAGTGGCAAAACTGGTATCCATTAATTGATCATGGCTTAAATCGAAGTGATTGCATTGCTTTAGTTGAAAGAGCGGGTTTACCTACTCCACCGCGTTCCGCTTGCTGGATGTGTCCAAATCGGCATGATCGTGAATGGAATCATTTAAAGACCGAGCAACCAGGGGACTTTAAAAAAGCCGTAGCTTTTGAAAAAGAGTTGCAAGCTAAATGGCCTCACTTGTGGCTACATAAAGAAAAGAAACCTTTGGATCAAATTATATTTACCGATGGGACTGACGATATGTTTTCGGGGTGCAATTCTGGGATGTGTATGGTTTAATACTTCGAATGGCCGATTAATTTCGGCCTTAACAAAATCCTAGAATAATGGTTAATATCACCACTGATGGTCAAAAATATCATTTACTAA
>CAZFUX010000301.1:0-1996 GCA_964522085.1 uncultured Aequorivita sp. | reverse complement strand
TTAAAGTTGGTAGCGGGCGAGGCTAGCTCCGCAAAAATTATTAGTTTCGGGGAATCTAAAAAGCTCCACGCACTAAACATAGCGTGGCGTTATGTGCAAGCGGAAAAAAATACTCGTCCAGTTTTCGGTTGCTAGCTAAATTTCATCATCGGTACTTTGCATCAAAACTTAAAAGATGGAATTTAAAAACTTACACAATCAAGAAAAGCCTCTATTAATCGGAAATGTTTGGGACGTTCCAAGCGTTAAAACAGCTGAAAAACTAAATTTTCAAGCAATCGGAACTTCAAGCTCCGCAATTGCTACACTTTTAGGATATAATGACGGAGAAGAAATGGAATTTTCCGAATTGGAATATTTCGTAAAACGAATTGCATTAAACACAAATTTACCCTTATCGGTTGATTTGGAATCGGGTTATAGTCGTAAACCAAAAGAAATCGTTAATCACATTAGAAGATTAGCAGAATTAGGAGTTGTCGCCATTAATATTGAAGATAGTATTGTTAACGAAAAGAGGATTTTGTTAGATGCTGATAACTTCGCAAAGACATTAACAGAAATAAAGGAACAGTTAGAAAAAGAGAATATTGATGTTTTTCTAAACGTACGAACAGATACATTTATCCTGCTTCAAGAAAACGTCATTGTAGAAACGAAAAAAAGAATTCAACTTTATCAAAATGCAGGAGCAAACGGAATTTTTACACCTTGCATTGAGAAAGAGAACGATATCAAAACTATTGTCGATTCAACAAATTTACCAATTAACGTAATGTGTATGCCTAATCTTCCAAATTTTGAGACATTGACAAAATTAGGTGTAAAACGAATAAGTATGGGTAATTTCCTTTTCGACAAGATGTATGGTAAATTTGAAGAAACAATTCAAACTGTTTTAAACCAAAACTCATTTAAGTCTATTTTTTAAAATGCTGATTACAGACAACCATAAAATCGAAATCTATTATCAAGCTCTGTTAGACAGAAAACAGAGTTTTGTTGGTATATTCTTCGTGGGCGTGAAAACTACTTCCGTTTTTTGCATTGCAACTTGTCGGGCAAGGAAACCAAAACTGAAAAATGTAGAGTTTTATACTTCATTTAAAGAAGCTTTGGATAATGGATATAGACCTTGTAAAATATGTAAACCAACCGAAAATGCAAATGAAGCACCTGAACAAGTTGAATTAGCTGTTAAATTAGTTAAAGAAAATCCAAAAGAAAAGATAACAGACTACCAACTCCGTGAGAAAAATATAAGTCCTGAAGTAATACGAAGATGGTTTAATAAAAATTATGGTATGACTTTTCAAGCATATCAAAGAATGTACAGAATTAACAACGCTTATCAAGAATTAAAAAAAGGAAAAAACACAACACATACTGCTTTTGATTCAGGCTATGAATCATTAAGTGGTTTTGGCTATACGTTCAAAAAAATTATAGGTAATTCGCCTCAAAAAAGCACAGGTAAAAATGTCATTTTAATTAGCCGATTAACAACTCCTTTAGGTCCAATGTTTGTTTGTGCAACAGAAAATGGTATCTGTTTATTAGAATTTGTAGATAGACGAATGCTTGAAACGGAGTTTAAAGACTTACAAAAATTATTAAAAGCCAAAATAATAGCAGGTGAAAATGAACATATAAAACAAACCAAAAAGGAAATTACCGAATATTTTGAAGGAAAGAGAAAAATTTTTGACGTAAAACTTGAAACGCCAGGAACTGATTTTCAAAATTCAGTTTGGAACTGTTTACAAGAAATCGAATATGGAAAAACGGCAACGTATCAACAACAAGCAGAAAAAATTAATAATCCAAAAGCAGTAAGAGCAGTTGCATCAGCAAATGGTTATAATCGAATTTCAATTATTGTACCTTGCCATAGAGTGATTGGAAAAGACGGAAAAATGACTGGATATGGTGGTGGAATTGAACGAAAAAAATGGTTGATTGAACACGAACGGAACAACGCCAGCACATAACAAAG
>CAZFUX010000300.1:0-1998 GCA_964522085.1 uncultured Aequorivita sp. | reverse complement strand
TTTTCAAATTATTAAACCCGATTTTTCGGGTTCCTATCTGTAGTGAGTATAGTTACTGTGGAATCTCCCTGAATTCCATATTTGAGCTTTGCTTGAGCTTTTGTCAAGAGCCCTTGTTCGACTTCCTCAACTAATTGAAGTTTAAAAGAAAGCGTGTAGTCTTTTTGAGTACGTTTGGTGTTACCAGTATTTGCCGATGTTTTCATTACACTGAGGTTTTAGTGTATCGCTATTCCAGGACGGGACATCACATCAAAAAAAGAGGCTGTCAAAAAAGGGCAGCCTTTTTTTGATGATTATTTTTGATATATTTTGTATCTTCATGCTATGAAAAGAACCGTTGTATGGAAGACCAATAGTCAGCATCAATTGAGTCTTCTGCCTCCCAGCTATGATGATTTTGTTCCGGATAATCATCTTGTTGGTATTGTCAATACTATCATTGATCAGATAGACATTATACGGCTATTGAAAAGACCTATAAAGGTGGTGGCACCTCTAGCTATCATCCTCGTGATTTATTGAAAATATTGATTTACGCTTATTTGCGCAATTTGTATTCTTCCAGAAAGATAGAGCAGTTACTTGGAGAGCATGTTCATTTTATGTGGCTCTCAGGCTGCATCGTTCCTGACCACAATACCATTAGTAACTTTAGATTGCGAAAACTCAAGGATGACTTTACAAAGATTTTCAATCAAGTAGTGTTGTTGTTAGCCGATCAAGGCTATCTATGTTGATGGAACAAAAATAGAGGCCAACGCAAATCGGCACACGTTTGTTTGGGGAAAGAGCATCAAAGCCTCCCGTGCACGTATCGAAAAACAGCTCAAAGATTTATGGCGTTATGTGGAAACGGTATATGCAGAAGAAGCACAAAAGCCCAACGAGCCTGATAATTTTCAAGCAATCGACCCTCAAAAAGTGTCTGACACCATTGAGCAGATCAATCAAGCGTTGTAAGGGAAAGACATCGATAAAAAAGTAAAGCAAAAACTAAATTACACAAGAAGAAACTGAGCTAAGAACATAGCAAAATATAATAGACAGGAATCGCAGATGGGGGGGGGCAACTCGATGAGCAAAACCGATCCCGACGCTACCTTTATGAGAATCAAAGAAGACCATATGGGCAACGGTCAGCTTAAGCCAGGTTATAACTTACAAGCTTCGACAAATAATCAGTTCATAGCAAATTACACCCTTGCCCAGACTACGGCAGATACCACAACACTTATCCAGCACACCGAAGATTTTATAAAAGGATACAATCAAACCCCAGATGCCGGTTATGGCAGTGATGAAAACTACTCTTATTTAGAAAAAAAACAGATCGAAGCTTTTGTTAAATACAATTACTTCCACAAAGAGAAACTAGACGAAAAACGGGGAACAAATAAAAAACCTTTTGCAGCAAACAAGTTATACTATAATAACGGAACTGATACTTACTACTGTCCAATGGAAAACATAGGAAGTTACGAGCGAACAACCGCTGCGGGATACAAACAGACCATAGAAAGACACCAAGCAAAAAACTGTCAGGGATGCCAGCTCAGGACCCTTTGCCACAAAGCAAAAGGAAACCGCATTGTGGAACACAACCATAAACTGATCAGGCTTAAGCCAAGAAAAAATTACTTAGCCCAGAAGGAATAGCCCACAGAAAACAGAGGTGTTGGGACGTGGAGGCTGTTTTTGGGAACATAAAGCACAACATTAACTTTAAACGCTTTATGCTGCGCGGAATTGAAAAGGTAGAAACCGAAATCGGACTTATTTCGATGGCTCACAACCTTAAAAAAGTGGCTTTAGCCATTTAAGAGTCGCTTTGTTTTACTTTTAACCAATAACAATTAGCTCAATATACTCACTCCATTTAGGTTTTCGGGAATCCAAGATTTCACCACCTAAATTAACCGATTAATAATCAATCATTTAGCATTATTTTTCTTGGTGTTGTCAACACTATTTTGTATATTTATAGTACTAATATTC
>CAZFUX010000299.1:0-2037 GCA_964522085.1 uncultured Aequorivita sp. | reverse complement strand
AACCAGTAAAATGGTTAGATTTTATGTGCCCCAAATTTATTTAGGACAGGATTGCTTTTGGGATTTATTTCCAATTTCCCACTTAGAATTTCAAACTTCATTTCCCTATCTTTGCACCTCATTTTTTTTAGACAAAATATATGCAACTTTCTGAACTGGAAATCATCCGAAGAGAAAAACTACAACAACTGCGCAACATGGGCATAAACCCATATCCAGCAGATTTATACCCTGTAAACAACACTTCAAAAAAGATAAAAGACAATTTCGAAGAAGGAAAAAAGGTAATAGTAGCAGGAAGATTAATGTCTCGTAGAATTCAGGGAAAAGCATCTTTTGCAGAATTACAAGATGTAGATGGCCGTATTCAGGTATATTTTAACCGTGATGAAATTTGCGCAGGCGAAGACAAAACACTTTATAATGAAGTATATAAAAAATTGCTAGATATTGGCGATTTTATAGGTATTGAAGGCGAACTTTTCAACACTCAAGTTGGCGAAAAAACTATAATGGTAAAGAATTTTACGCTTTTAAGCAAGGCTCTAAAACCATTACCACAGCCACGTGTTGATGCCGATGGAAAAGTACATGATGCCTTTACAGACCCAGAGCAACGCTACCGACAACGATATGCAGATTTAGTGGTAAACCCGCACGTAAAAGAAATTTTTGTTAAGCGCACAAAGCTTTTCAACGCCATGCGAAACTTCTTCAACGAGCGTGGTTATTTTGAAGTGGAAACCCCCGTATTACAACCAATTCCAGGCGGTGCTGCGGCGCGACCTTTTATAACGCATCACAATTCGTTGGATATTCCTTTGTATATGCGAATTGCAAATGAATTATACCTAAAAAGATTAATAGTAGGTGGGTTTGATGGTGTGTATGAATTCTCCAAAAACTTCCGAAACGAAGGGATGGACCGTACCCACAACCCAGAATTTACTGCAATGGAAATTTACGTTTCCTATAAAGATTACAATTGGATGATGGATTTCTGCGAGCAATTGCTAGAATTCTGTGCCATAGAAGTAAATGGAACTTCAAAATCTACCTTCGGAGAGCATGAAATAGATTTTAAAGCGCCTTATCCAAGAGTTACAATGGCAGAGTCTATCCAACATTTCACAGGTTTTGATATTACCGGAAAAACCGAAGCTGAAATCCGCAAAGCTGCAATGGATATGAAAATCCCTGTAGACGAAACGATGGGTAAAGGAAAATTGATAGATGAAATTTTTGGCGAAAAGTGCGAAGGCAACTACATTCAGCCAACCTTCATAACAGATTACCCAAAGGAAATGAGTCCGCTTTGTAAAGAACACCGCGACAATCCAGAACTTACAGAACGTTTTGAACTAATGGTTTGCGGAAAGGAAATAGCAAACGCATACAGCGAACTTAACGACCCAATAGACCAACGAGAACGTTTTGAAGCGCAATTAAAGCTAGCAGACCGAGGCGATGACGAAGCAACCGCCTTTATAGATTACGATTTTCTAAGAGCGTTGGAATATGGAATGCCACCAACCAGCGGCATGGGCATTGGGATGGACAGATTAATTATGTTTTTAACAAACAATCCGTCAATACAAGAAGTTCTTTTCTTCCCGCAAATGCGTCCGGAACGTAAAAAAGTAGAAATGACCGAAGACGAAAAAGCGGTTTATTCACTTTTAAAAGCAAGTTCACCTATAGAATTGGAGAAGTTAAAAGTTGAAAGTGGGCTAAGCAATAAAAAATGGGACAAAGCAATAAAAGGACTTACAAAAAGTAAAGTTGCTAAAGTTGAGAAAACTGATGATACTTTGATGGTTTCAATGCTTTAGAAATTAATATAATCAATTATTGAAAGGGAAACTTATCCGAGTTTCCCTTTTTTTATGCAAAAAAAGAAGCAGTATACTCACTCCATTTAGGTTTTCGGGAATCCAAGATTTCACTACCTAAATTAACCGATTAATAATCAATCATTTAGCGTTATTTTTCTTGGTGTTGTCAATACTATTTTGGATATTTATAGTACTGATATTC
>CAZFUX010000298.1:0-2040 GCA_964522085.1 uncultured Aequorivita sp. | reverse complement strand
AACCTTGCCTGATTAAAAACATTAGTAGCTAAGTGCCTAAGTCAATAAGTTTATTATAGAATCGCTTATTTTGAATTTCGGTTACCAAGCGGAGTCGAGGTATAAATTTTGAAGCTTGGTTTGGTTACTGAGCGAAATTGAAGTATGAATAAAATATATAAAGTAACAATAATCCTAACCACGACTTTACTCGTGTTACAATCCTGTGCGGTAAAAAAATACATCCCAGAAGACGAAAAACTTTATATAGGTGCTTCTGTAGTAATAGAATCAGATTCTTTAATAAAAAATCAATCGCTATTAGAATCAGTTTTAGAAGAAGCACTTCGTCCCATGCCCAATAAAAAATTATTAGGGATGCGACCTGGTCTTCACTATTACTACAAAATGCAACAGGAAAAGCCGGGTTTTATAAATCGTTTTCTTTACAAACAATTTGGTGAAGAAAAACCAGTGTACAAAAGCGATGTAAAACCTTATGAAGTTGAAAGTATTCTTTTAAACAGAATGGAAAACCGAGGCTTTTTTTACAGTGTAGCAACTTCAAAATTTGAAGAAGAAGAAAAAGAAGCTTTAGCAAATTATTTTGTAAGAGCAATAACGCCATACACTATTGCTAGTTATCAATTAGACACATTACCACAACCCTTTTATTCTGAAATAAAACAGAGCGTTACTAAAACAAGACTATCTAAAGGCATGCATTTTGATCTTTCTAATATGAAGATGGAACGCGAGCGCATTGACAGCGAATTAAAACAAAATGGCTATTACAATTTTAATTCAAGCTTTCTACTATTTGAAGCAGATACTAATCAATATGATAAAAAACGTTTCGATCTATTTCTTCGGTTAAAAAAAGATGTTCCTAAAAAGTCGATCGTTCCTTATATAATTTCAAAAATAAACGTTTACGCTAAGTATGATGCGCAGGATTCTACAGTTAATGATGTGGTTCGTTTTAATGAAAAGAATTTTATAAACAGTACAGATTTTTTTAAACCAAAACATCTCGATCCTTTTATTACTTTAGAAGAAGGACAACATTATAGCCCAGAAAATTCAAAAAATACGGCAAGAAGACTTTCCGCTATTGGTGCTTACAAGTTTGTGAATATTCAATATAAGGAACAAGACTCTTTACTATCAGACAGTTTAGGAATCTTGGAAGCTAATATATTTCTTTCACCATTAAACAAACGTGCATTAAGGATTCAACTTCAAGCTGTTTCAAAATCGAATAATTTTGCGGGACCGGGAATTTCACTTACATATAGTAACCGAAATCTCTTTAATGGTGGAGAAACACTAAATACTACAGCTAGTTTTGGCTACGAAGTGCAGATAGGTAGCGGCAGTAATAGTGGCAGGTCAAGTGCAGATCTTGGATTAAAGTCAGAATTAATTTTCCCTCGCGTAATTTTTCCTATAAAAATTAATAGTGACTTTTTTAAGTACGATATTCCAAAGACAAAAACCAGTGTAAGTATTGATTATTTAAGAAGGTCTCAATTGTATACATTGCTTTCTGGTACAGCTCAGTTTGGGTACATTTGGCAAGCCAATCGGTATGTTACTCACGAGATTATACCTATCAATAAATTATACCAAATCTTCTAATACAACACAAGAGTTTGAAGATATTTTAGATGAAAATCCCTTTTTAAAACGCAGTTTTGACAAGCAGTTTATTACTGGTCTCAATTACTCCTTTACTTATAATGGAATGGTAGACGCTTTAAAAAAACATCAATTTTATTTTAATACAACAGTTGATGTTGCAGGAAACAGCCTTAGTCTTTTTGGGAAGGATAACGAAAATGGCAGAAAAGAATTTTTAGGTCTTGAATATGCCCAATACGCAAAGGTAGATGCAGATATTAGGTATCATTTTAACTTTGGAAAAGAACAGCTTATAGCAACTAGATTATTTGCAGGTTATGGCTATGCCTATGGAAACTCTGATTTAATGCCTTATGTAAAGCAGTATACTCACTACACATAGGAACCCGAAAAATCGGGTTTAATAATTTGAAAATT
>CAZFUX010000297.1:0-2041 GCA_964522085.1 uncultured Aequorivita sp. | reverse complement strand
CATAAGCAAACCTTGCCTGATTAAAAACATTAGTAGCTAAGTGCCTAAGTCAATAAAAGAATATAAAAATCTGCTTGCTCAAGGTTTGGTACAACCCACCGAAATGGAACTATTTATCTGCAATGCTGATGGTAGACAACTTACACATTTGGGCAATGCAAACTGGGCGTCGTTCTTTCATCCTTCGGGAGAAAAGATTCTATTTTCCAGCAATTTTGAATCTGAAAGAGGATTTCCTTTCAATCTTTATTTAATAGATATTGATGGCAAAAACCTTGAAAGAGTTACTCACGGAAAAACTTTTGATGCTTTCCCAGTATTTTCTAATGATGGAAAAAAACTTGCTTTCTCTTCTAATAGAAATAATGGTGGCGGTCGTGATACTAATCTTTTTATTGCCGAATGGCAAGACTAATAGGTTTTTGAATAATAATTCAAAACAAAACGGTTTGTGAATTTTATTAAAACTTATAAAATCCAACTTTTACTTGCCATTCTTTCCATTGCATTTTATATCATTTTTGGTTTTGATTTAGAGCGAAGTGAATTTGTAAAATTAACTGCGCTTTACGCTGCGCTATTTTTAATTGCATATATTTTTATCGAAAAACTGAAACTTAATTTTTGGTTTTTAGCGTGTTTAGGAATTATTTTCAGACTTATTTTTATTGGCATAATTCCGAATCTTTCGCAAGATTTTTATCGGTTTTTATGGGATGGACGTTTGGTAACGCAAGGTTTAAGCCCATATCTTTTTACGCCTGAAATGTATTTTAAAGAAGTTTCCACATCACTTGGAATAATAGTACCGCAGGCAAATGAACTTTATGACGGAATGGGCACGTTGAATGCGAGCCATTTCAGCAATTACCCACCTGTTAATCAGTTATTTTTTGCTATTGCATCATTGTTTGCAGCGAAGAATATTTTAGGTTCAGTCGTTGTGCTTCGTTTAATTATGATTCTCGCAGATGTTGGAATTCTTTACTTCGGAAAGAAATTGTTAGAAAAATTAAATCTTCCAATTAAAAATATATTTTGGTATTTTTTAAATCCTTTTATAATTATTGAACTTACCGGAAACCTTCATTTTGAAGGTTTAATGCTTTTCTTTTTTGTTTGGGCTTTGTATTTGCTTTTTAAAGGAAAGTGGTTTTGGGCAGCCATTTTAATTGGAATTTCCGTTTCAGTGAAGTTGATTCCGTTATTATTTCTGCCTTTGTTTTTGAAGTATTTTGTTTCAAAAGTAAATTTAGAGAAGCCTTTTCTGAGCACAAAAAAAGACTTTGATAATAGTAGTTTAGGTTGGTTAACTTTAGTGAAATTTTATTTTATTATAGGATTAACTGTTTTGATTACATTCTTGCCTTTTCTTTCTTCAGAATTTATTCAGAATTTTTCAGCTACCATTTCACTTTGGTTTCAAAATTTTGAATTTAATGCAAGTATTTATTATATAATAAGATGGATTGGATTTCAAATTGTAGGCTGGAATTTGATTGAAACCGTTGGAAAAATTCTTCCTATTTTAGTACTTCTTTTCGTTTTAGGACTTGCTTTTTTCAGAAAAAACAAAACACCTCAACAATTACTTCCTGCAATGCTTTTTGCAGTTTCGTTTTACTTTTTACTTTCAACAACCGTGCATCCATGGTACATTGCCACTCCTCTTTTACTTTCCGTTTTTACCAAATATAAATTTCCTATTATTTGGAGTTTTGTGGTGATGCTAAGTTATTCAGCCTATGGAAAAAATGGGTTTGATGAAAAGCTTTGGTTGGTGGCTTTGGAGTATATTGTAGTAATTGGAATTGCTGTTTGGGAGATTTCTTTACCTAAAAATAAATCTGTCAGGTCTTCTTCCTTCGCTAAAAGCCTTGAAGGACAAAGTGAGACCTGACAGGTTTGAGTTTTATTTATTTACTCTTTCTAGTCTATAAAAATCTTTTGACTTAGGCACTTTGTAAATAATAATATATTCAGTATTTTAGGGTTAATTAAACAACTAATTATGGAACAAAGATTCAAAAGCCTCTCTATT
>CAZFUX010000296.1:0-2059 GCA_964522085.1 uncultured Aequorivita sp. | reverse complement strand
AATTTAGGTAGTGAAATCTTGGATTCCCGAAAACCTAAATGGAGTGAGTATAAATACTTCCGTCTTTCAAGTGGAGCAAACCATAGATAAGATGTAAAAGTGTAGATTTTCCGCAGCCACTCTCACCAAGAATGCTGAGGTGTTCCCCAGGTTTTAAAGCGAAATGAATATCCTTTAAAATGGTTTCTTCGGAATAGGAAAAGGAATTGATTTCTACTTTTAGCATTGCAAAAAAATATTATAAATTCTGCTACCCCAGCCCTAAAGGGAGCAGAATTTAATAGTAATGATTAATCAGAAATTTTCACCCTTAAGGGTCGGGGCATAAAAATTTCAAATCGAAGGTATTTTATTTCGCAAAAACCCCTTCGTTTTCTAAAACAGAAATTTCAACTACATTTTTTTCAGAAATACGATTCGGCTCAAAAATAAATTTGCGTTCAAAAAGTTTGTTTTCAGCAAAAAATGTTACCAGATATTCATTGGTAAACCCTAAAACTTCCATAGCAATAAATTCTACTTTTGAAGCTGTTTTCGGTTTCATATTTCCCAAACCGTGACGTAAAGTTGTAGTTTTTTTATCTTCACTTTTACCGCGAGATAGCACTAAAACCGTATCAATTTCATCCTCACGATTGTTAACCAAATAAACGTTCCAAAGCTTTTCGGTAAAATCTTTGTCCCATTCTTTTACGGCAACAATATGTACATTTTCAACTTTAGGGATTTCAATATCTTTTCGCATAATTAATCTTCAATTTTCCACATAATCCAAACTGCCAAAAGCGCTATGGCCGAAACACCCAACAAAATAGCTCCAATTACAATTTTAATATAGGCAATTACAAAAGTTAAGTAAGCAACAGCGATTGCAACGATTACTAATAAAGCAATAACAAGATATTTTTTCATAGTGTTTTTTGTCTTAAAGCGCAGCGGTCTTACATCTTTTTTACAGTACGCTTTTAAACTGCTCTAAAAAACGAACATCGTTTTCGCTAAACATCCTAATATCTGGAATTTGGTGCAAAAGCATTGCAATACGATCTATACCTACGCCAAAGGCAAAACCGGAATATTCTTCTGGATCAATACCGCAATTTTTAAGTACGTTAGGGTCTACCATTCCGCAGCCACCAATTTCTAACCAACCTGTTCCTTTTGTAATTCTATAATCTGCTTCGGTTTCTAAACCCCAATAAACATCTACTTCAGCACTTGGTTCCGTAAATGGGAAGTACGACGGACGAAGACGGATTTTAGATTTTCCGAACATTTCGGTAGTGAAATGTTGTAGTGTCTGCTTCAAATCTGCGAAGCTTACGCCTTTATCTACATACAAACCTTCCACTTGGTGGAAAAAGCAGTGTGAACGTGCTGAAATAGCTTCATTTCTGTAAACACGACCTGGCGAAATGGTACGAATTGGCGGTTTGTTGTTTTCCATATACCGAACTTGTACAGAAGATGTATGCGTACGCAACAAAACATCTGGATTGGTTTGGATGAAAAACGTGTCCTGCATATCGCGCGCTGGGTGATATTCGGGTAGGTTTAATGCGGTAAAGTTATGCCAATCGTCTTCCATTTCAGGCCCTTCAGAAACGTTGAAGCCGATGCGTAAAAAGATGTCGATAATTTTGTTTTTTACGATGGAAATTGGATGGCGTGAGCCTAACGGAATTACTTCGCCCGGACGGGAAAGATCGCCGTAAACACCTTTAGCTTCAGTACTGCTTTCAAGAGCTTCTTTGAGCGAATCTACTTTTTCTTGCGCAGCATTTTTAAGGGTGTTTATAACTTGCCCAAACTCCTTTTTTTGGTCGTTTGGCACGTTTTTAAACTCGGCGAAAAAGTCATTTAAAAGTCCTTTTTTGCCTAAATATTTTATACGGAAGTTTTCTATTTCTTCTTTGTTGGTTGAAGAAAAGGCTTGTACTTCTGTTATGTGGTTTTTTATTGTTTGTATCATTTTAATTCGGTGGATTCAAGTTATAAACGCAACGATTCCGTTGTTGTTGATAGCGTTCACAAAAACTTCGTTAGGTGTTTGATATTT
>CAZFUX010000295.1:0-2074 GCA_964522085.1 uncultured Aequorivita sp. | reverse complement strand
CAGTAAAATGGTTAGATTTTATGTACCCCAAATTTATTTAGGACAGGATTGATTGTTTTCAAAGTATATAGTTACTTCTTCCCTTTCTTAGATTTCCCCTTTTTAGGATGCACCAACTTCATCTCCTTAATCAAATTTGTTGCACCAGCGTATTTATCTACTATAAATAGTACATAGCGAATATCTACCATAATATTACGCGATAGGGCAGGGTCGTAGTAGTAATCGCTCATAGTGCCTTCCCATACACGATCAAAGTTTAGACCTATTAGGTTTCCGTGGGCGTCTATTGCTGGGCTTCCAGAGTTTCCACCTGTGGTGTGGTTGGTGCCTATAAAGTTGATTGCCATTTTACCATTTTCGGCGTATTGACCATAATCTTTTGCTTGGTATAAATCTATTAGCTTTTGCGGCACATCAAACTCATAATCGCCTGGCACGTATTTTTGCATAACGCCTTCTAGATGTGTTACAGGTTCGTAATAAACGGCATCAGCAGGAGAATAACCAGCTACTTTTCCGTAGGTTACACGTAGTGTACTGTTTGCATTTGGAAAAATACGCGCCTCTTTTGGACTAAGCTCTAATAATGCTTTCATATAATCGCGCTCCAAACCAGAAATGTTAAGATTAATTTCTTCGTATTTTGGAGCTACTTTTTCATAATAAGCATCTGCCATATCTTTTACTACTTTAAAACCTGGGTCGTTGTTTAGCTTAGCTATAACCGTTTCAGCATCGCCTTCTAAAAGATTTTTTACAGAAGCATAATTTACAAAAGCAGAATTTTCATATACATCTTCCGTTACTATTTTTGAATTTATATTTTTAAAAGAATCTGGCAAAAACTCTGCTTGTACACCTTCAGCATAAATTGTAACAAGTGCTTCAAAAACCTCTTTATCTACTTTAACACTGTAATCTTTGTATTGACCTTCCAATCTTTCAACCATATTGTTTCTTCGGTCTTCAAAAGATTGTGCGCCTCGGGTTTCATACACTTGTTTTAGTTGGTAGGCTTGAAAAGCGGTTCTAAGCAATTCCACATTACGCAAAACGGTTTCTAAGAAGTATTCTCTTGCTAAAGTGTATGGCTCAATTTCGGTATAATACTTTTCAAATTGTGGTAATATTTGGCCGTATTCTTTTTGTTTTCCTTTTTTGTTTATTTGCGTTGTAAGTGCTGTTTCCTGTTGCTTTTTGATACCCGCAGCGTTTGATTTTTTTAAACCAAGTGTTTCGCCTTTCCACTTTTTCCAGTAATTGGCAATACGGGCAAATTTTGAAGCATATTGAATTTTAACCTGCGGATCGGTACGCATATATTTATCCTGAATTGCCAAAGCAGCATCGCGAATAGCAATTCGCGCAGGGTTAACAGTATTTATAACCTGCTCAATAGCGATTGAAGGCAAATACTCATCAGTAGTTCCGGGATAGCCAAAAACTAAAGTGAAATCATTTTCAGCAACGCCATCTAATGAAATTGGTAAAAAGTGTTTTGGCATATAAGGCACATTGTCTGCTGAATATTCTGCTGGACGGTTATTCTTGTCGGCATAAATTCTGAAAAGTGAAAAATCGCCTGTATGTCTTGGCCAAATCCAATTATCGGTATCGCTTCCAAATTTTCCTATGGAAGAAGGCGGTGCGCCTACTAAACGAATATCTTTATAAGTTTCCACTACAAAAAGCATGTATTGATTACCTTCATAAAATGTGCGTATGCGGTTTTCTTGCCAAGCTTCTTTTGGTGAAGAGGAACTAACACTTGCTATGTTCTCTTCTATTTTTTTCTGTTTATCGGCTTCGAGCATTGATTCAGTAACACCGTTCATTACTTGAGTGGTTACATCTTCAATTTTTACAATAAAAGTAGCCGTTACCCCAGGATTAGGTAATTCTTCTTTTAAATTATATGCCCAAAAACCATTTTCTAAATAATCATTTTCTAACGTAGAATGACTTTGAATTTGCGAATATCCACAATGGTGGTTGGTAAGTAAAAGCCCTTGATTGCTTATATACTCACTCCATTTAGGTTTTCGGGAATCCAAGATTTCACTACCTAAAT
>CAZFUX010000294.1:0-2079 GCA_964522085.1 uncultured Aequorivita sp. | reverse complement strand
TTTCCTACCCATACATTTATAATTTCAGTTCCAGTACTATGTGTTACTTGAACAAACCCAGGCGCTCGTGTATTAGAATTATTTGCTTGAACCGTTACCGAACTACCGTTGGTTGGAGGGTTTATTGTAATATTAGAAGATGAAGTCCAAACATAAGGCGGAGCAGCATTTTGTATGGTAAATACTGTGCCATTATTCGCACAGACCAAATCCTCTTGAGATATAATTTCAATTACTTCAAGACCATCAATAAACTGTGGATTTAAATTGTTCGGGGCTAACCAATCCTTTAACCTGCGTTGTGGACTATTACTGTCCCAAGAAACATGAAATCTTCCATATTCGCCTGAATCATTTGCTGGATCATCACAATTAATAGTACTGCCTCCATGTAATTGCCCAATAATTCTTTTATTATTTGAAAAAAGAGGAGAACCAGAGGAGCCCCCCTCAGTAACTGAATATCCGTTCTGTGTTTGTATCCAATTAATCCTCCAATGTGTATTACTGCCATAGACTTGACCTGGTATTGGTGATATATTATGAGTTGCAATTTTTTTAAAATCTCCACGAGGGTGATGAATGCCTACACCGCTTTGACCAGGAGCTATTGTTCTTTCCCAACCATTAAAATACACGTCTATATTGTTACTTAATGGTGATTCTGTAAGTTCAAAAAGCGCAAAATCAGTATAACTATTATTTGCTCTAAGAGTTGCCCCTGAAGTAGAACTTGGCTGATAGTTTGAGGAACTGGTGCAATTGTTGCTTTCATAGTTCCAATAAAATGAATAATGTGATGCGTCTGTATTTCCATTTGCATCCAAGCTTCCAATACAATGATCAGCTGTTAAAAAATATGGTTTAAAATCGGCTGCGGTATTATTTACAAGAGAACCTGTACACATCCTAAACCCATTTACCAAAATCATAGCCACACCTTTTTTCTCATCTTGCCAATTTTGCCCTTCAGAACAATTTACATTTACTTGGCAAGCTCCAGAACCACCGTAACCATTTGTAGCTACAAGTTGACTTAGCTCTATATATCCGTGCACAACTTTATCAATCGAAATAATAGATAAATCCATTGCGGTTTTTGGTTCATATAGTTCTAATATTATGGTTTCGTCAAATAATAAGCCAGTAGTAAATTTACTTGGATTATTGTTTGTCCCTCTATTATTTTCCGAAGTGAAAGCACCTAAAATTTGGTCTTTGTTTTCCGTATAAATATGAAGCTTTGAACCTTCTGGCAACCAAAAGCTATCATAAAGCAAATTGATTGATACAGCTTCTTGGCAAGTAATTTTTAAACGCCAAATTCTATCATTATCAGGTAGTATTGTCCAAATTCCAGAATTGGTTAAATTATAGTTTACATCAACGGGAATTCCAAATCTTGGCGGAAGCCCGTTTTGATCATCAATTGAATCCTCTGCAAGTACATCAGTAATATTTAGAGCAGGAAGCAATTTTGTAGTTTCATTAACCACAGAAAAATCATTTAAGCTAAAAACTGTACTTTTTGGTGTTACGTTAATACTCTTTTGGGAAACACAAACGAGTGGTATTAAAAATAAAAAAGAGAGTAGACATCTTTTTAAAGAACGGAAAAGGGTAAAATTTTTACACATAACTTTGAACTTTAAAGGTTGAACTTAATTTCTTGGGGAGTTATGCTCATCTAAAAATAACATTAAATCCGTTATAAAGCAAATTTATCGGTTATTATTACAATCATATTCCAAAAAGAGACCATCTTTTCAGACAGTCTCTCTTTGGAATTTGTCCCGATAGCTATCGGGATTGAAATTTTATTTATTGGACTATTAACTTCTTAGTAGTAGTTAAATTTCCAGACTTAATTTTTACAAAGTAAATACCTGTTGCAAATCCTGAAACATTTAATGATGTTTGGGTTTTGCCAGCCATTTGGTTTTCAGAAATGTACTGTAAACGCTGTCCTAAGCTGTTAAACAATGCTACAGAAGTTGAACCTGAAATACTATTCTTCAAGTTAATAAAATATGCTTATCCTTTTGTTTCCCCATTAGTTTTTTCGTATTTTAAATTATG
>CAZFUX010000293.1:0-2132 GCA_964522085.1 uncultured Aequorivita sp. | reverse complement strand
AAGTGTTTTACATTTGCAGCCTATTAACGGTCCCATAGCTCAGCTGGTTAGAGCATCTGACTCATAATCAGAGGGTCCATGGTTCGAGCCCATGTGGGACCACTTTTTTGAAGCCTTGTTTTGCAAGGCTTTTGTTTTTTTGAGGGTTTACAGTATGATAATGATTTTTTTTGGTTAGGTAGAAAAAAATACTTACTTTAGGCGCATAAATGTCAATCCCCATCGTTATAGAATATTCATGATATCATTTATATATACCGTTTTTTTTATCGTGCTTCAAGCAGCTTCGGACATTCAAGGGCCGCCACCGCCTGCAAAAAAAGGCGCGAGAGGGGTTGAAGCACCAATAGATGATAACATCTGGATTCTTCTAATCTTAGGGGTTATTTTTGGAGTTTATGTAATCTACAAAAGATATCACGCTATAAATAAGGCTTCATAAGGTTAGTCACATATTTCCCTATAATATCAAATTCTAAGTTTACTTCCGTACCAATTTTAATTTCTTTAAAACTTGTATTTTCAAAAGTGTAAGGTATTATTGCTACGCTAAATTCACCTTTTTTAGAATTTACAACTGTTAAGCTAACGCCATTTACTGTAATAGAGCCTTTTTCTACTGTACTAAATTCTGAATTTTTATATTCAAAAGTAAAAATCCAGCTTCCATTGGCTTCTTCAATGTTTTTACAGAGTGCTTTTCCGTCCACATGTCCTTGAACTATGTGTCCGTCTAGTCTATCGCCAAGCTTCATAGCTCTTTCCAAGTTTACTGTTGAACCTTTTTTTAATGCTTTTAAATTGGTTTTATCCAAAGTTTCTTTAATAGCCGTAACTACATAAGCGTCTGGTTTTACTTCAACAACTGTTAAACAAACCCCATTGTGAGCCACACTTTGGTCTATCTTTAATTCTTGTGCCAACGGGCTCTTTATTTCTAAATGAAGGTTTTCACCTTCGTGGGTAAGTTGGGCTATTTCGCCAAGGGTTTCAATAATTCCTGTAAACATCGATACAATTAGTTACATTTGCATTGCAAAAATAACAATTAAAAATGGGTAGAGAAGATAAAATAGTTGTTGGTATTTCCATAGGCGACACAAACGGTATTGGAAGCGAAATAATTCTGAAAACGTTTGAAGATGCCCGAATGTTGGAATTCTGTACGCCCGTTATTTTTGCATCGGTAAAATTAATGTCTTTTCTCAAAAAACATTTTGAAACAGATATCAATTTCCACGGAATAGATAAAATTGAAGATTTTGTTCCGAAGAAAATAAATGTATTGAATGTTTGGAAAGAACACGTAGCTATTTCTTTTGGCGAAGAAAATAAAACCGGTGGCGAATACGCTATTAAATCGCTAAAAGCTGCAGTTGAAGCTTTAAAAGAAAGTAAAATTGATGCTTTGATAACGGCGCCCATAAACAAAAGTAACATTCAATCAGAAAGTTTCAATTTTCCGGGCCATACCGATTATTTGGCTCAGCAATTGGAAGGTGAAAGTTTAATGCTTTTAATTTCTGAAAATTTACGCGTAGGTCTTTTAACAGACCATGTTCCAGTAAAAGATGTTGTGAAAAATATTACACGCGAACGCATCGACAAAAAAATAAATACGATTTACCATACCTTAGTAGAAGACTTCGGAATAGAAAGCCCAAAAATTGCCGTTTTAGGAATTAATCCACATAATGGTGATAATGGAGTTATTGGCGATGAAGATGACACATTATTGCGTCCTGCACTCGATAATATACGTAATAATGGCAAGATGGTTTTCGGTCCTTATGCTGCAGATAGCTTTTTTGGCTCAGGAAATTACAAAAATTTTGATGCAATTCTTGCTTCTTATCACGATCAAGGTTTGGTGCCATTTAAAACTCTTGCTTTTGGCAAAGGTGTAAACTTTACAGCAGGACTAAACCGCATCCGAACCTCGCCAGATCACGGTACAGCCTTCGATCTTGCTGGAAAAAATGAAGCTAATTTTGAATCATTTCGCGAAGCTATTTATAGCGCAATTTCAATCTTTGAAACCCGTGAGGAATACAAAAATACCTCCAAAAATCCGCTTCAAACGAATCGCAGAAGAGCCTATACAAAAAAGAAATAAAGTAATTATACTCACT
>CAZFUX010000292.1:0-2184 GCA_964522085.1 uncultured Aequorivita sp. | reverse complement strand
ATTTTCAAATTATTAAACCCGATTTTTAGGGTTCCTATGTGTAGTGAGTATAGTATCTTTACCAAAATTAGAATAACAACTATGCCCTTTAAAAAACTACACGCCGATATAAAAGAAAAGCTAACGCAATTTGAAATAACAACCCCTACCCCTTTTCAAAGCAGCAGCATTCCTGTAATAAAAAGTGGTGCCAATGTATATTGTGTAGCACCAAAGGATAGTGGAAAAACCACCACGCTTATACTTACTACGCTGCAAAAATTAAAGTGCCGAGCTATTGGTAACGCCCCAAGAGCCGTAGTTCTTGTAGAAAACAAGGAAATAGCTATGGAATTGTATGATGCTTTTCTAACCTATACCAAATACACTTCATTACGGGTTTATGTTGGCTATGAAGAACTGCATAACGACGTACAAAAATCTGAAATTGCTATGGGGGTAGACATTCTTATTTCCACACCAAAATCTATGAACAAGTTGTTTTTAACCAATGGGGTAAGTATTTCAGATTTAAAGCTGTTTAGTATAGACGACGCCGAGTTTCTTACTCAGAAATCATCTTATGCTGCCATTATGTCTATTACTCAAAGTATTAGTAAATGCCAATATGTGCTATATTCAGAAAAAATGCACCCAATGTTGAAACGCTTTGAAGAGTATTTTATGGAATACTCTAAAGTGGTAAAGATTTAAGATATTAGAGGTGATACCGCTTAGCTTTAAGACAAAAGGATTGAGAATTGATTATTGAGAATTGATTATTGATTATTGAGAATTGAAAATTAATAGCTATGATACCTAAACTACACTATATATCTCAAGGAAGTTCAGTAAAAGAACATCTAGAAAACATTCAAAAGGGGTGTACTTCTGGGGCAGAATTGGTGCAATTACGTTTGAAGGATGTTTCAGATAAGAAATTTTTAAAAGCAGCCCAAGAGGCCAGAGAAATCACCTCTCATTTTCAAACGCGATTAATCATAAACGATAATTATAAAATAGCTAAAGAAGTTAAAGCTGACGGTGTACATTTAGGAAAAACGGATGTCTCCCCTACTGTAGCTAGAAAACTGTTATACTCTTGGCAAATTATTGGCGGCACGGCAAACACCATGCAAGATTGCGAAGCATTGCTTGATAAGCAAGTGAACTATATTAGTCTAGGTCCGTTTAGAGAAACAATAACGAAAGCTGATTTACCACCAGTATTAGGATTAGTGGGGTATACTGCCATTACAGATATATTGAAAACCGGCACACCCATTATTGGTGTTGGTGGTATTACAACGGACGATGTTACTGCCATTTTAGAAACAGGTATTTCTGGTATTGCCGTTTCCGAAGCTATTACGCGCGATTTTAATAGTATAAAAGTGTTTAATGAATTGCTTAATGCATCTTCTACTGCGGAGCAACGGTATACTTTTTAGAGGTGAGACGTGAGAAAAAATCAGCCATATTAAGTGACAGTTGGCGGTTTTGTTGGCTAGCTATTTACTTTTGAAATATACTGATAATAAAAAAAGCCTATCGGTTAAGACGGGCTTTTTTTATTATCAGTATATTTATTTAGACAACTTTTACGTTTACTGCGTTTAATCCTTTGTTTCCTTCTTGAAGGTCAAATGTAACTTCATCACCTTCTCTAATCTCATCGATTAATCCAGAAATGTGTACAAAGTGATCTTTTTCAACTCCTTCTTCAGTGATGAATCCAAAACCTTTAGTGTCGTTGAAAAATTTTACTGTTCCTTTACTCATTGTAATGTAATTTAATTTATTAATAATTAGTAGTTTGCAAAGATGGTGCCATTAAATTTAATGACCTCAAATTATTTCATTTATTATTTAGAAATAGGAGAAAATAGTCAATAATCTGAACTAATTTAGCTTAGTACACTTTTGAAGCTAAGATAAAGTTACTTGAAAAGCAGAAAAATCGTGCAGAGCACCTGGTCAAAAGAGCTAATAAGAAAGCGATTATATTTGATATGCTGGTAGATCTGGCAGAAAAGGAATATAAAATAGATATCAGAAAAAATTACACACCCGACTTATCGACCTCTTCAAAGAAGGGCACAAAGAAACATTAGTTTCTACCTGTGATCTGCTCGGAGTAAATAGACAGGTATATACTCACTACACATAGGAGCCCGAAAAATCGGGTTTAATAATTTGAAAATT
>CAZFUX010000291.1:0-2225 GCA_964522085.1 uncultured Aequorivita sp. | reverse complement strand
TTTTCAAATTATTAAACCCGATTTTTAGGGTTCCTATGTGTAGTGAGTATATACTTTCAGGATTCATTCTGCTTTAGATTACAAAACACCTGCTGAAAAAGGGTTGGAATTAAAAACTTTAAAAATGTAGCATAAAAAATAGTGCCAAATTTATTAGGTAGTCCACATACTTATTGAGTGATACCGCAATCGCTTCCTTTTGACCATTTTCACGACGAATCTTTAATGCTTCGGTATGGTATTCCAAAGCTTTATCAATCTGTCCCATTTCTTTGTATGTCAAACCAATGTTATTGAGGTAAGTACCGTCAGCTTTTTTAGGTGTATTATTTTGTTCATCTCCAGCGCTTGGAAAAAATAGTCGAGTGCTTCTTGATAGTTACCGTTGTTCCAATGGAACATCCCCAAATTGTTAATTACCATAACGGTGATTATTTTATAGTCGTTTGCTTCGCTTATATCTAAAGCATTTTCAAAATAATATTTTGCGGAGTCTGACTTTCCTGAGACATCGTAATAAATACCATAGGTATTGATGAGTTCAGCTTCGGAAAAAGAAATGTTTTTGTTTTTAGATTGCTTTCAATAGTAATTTTCTGGCTTTTTCCGGTTCATTGAAAACATAATAGAAACTTATTTTGTTATAAAGCCGAAGCTTGATGGAATCATTGGAAGACTCAGCAACCTGCATCAGACTATCTATCTTTTTTTGAGCCGATTGAGAAAAGAGTTTTGAAAGACCCATAATGAAAAACAGAAAAAAAATAAAGTATGTTTCATAATGGCAGGATAATAGATGTCACTAAAGTACTGAAAAAAACAAACCCCATAGTTGAACATGGGGTTTTAAAAAATCACAAATGCTCCTCACATCATTTGTGGTTTAGAAAAATAACTTGGTTAGTAGCTTATTCTCATAATTTATTATTCAAAGATGCTTCATAATAAAACTAAAATCAATAGGGCAATTGACGTATTTCCCCCTAACCTCCAAAGGGGGAAGTTTTGCGTAATTGCCCCCCTTTGGGGGGTTAGGGGAACAAAAAAAAACCGGAAACAAAACTTGCGTTTCACTCCCGGCCCACGTAAAAACCTCAACATATTGAGATTTTCTTAAATAGGATGATTTTATTGGAAATTTAAATTGAATGAACCGTCAGTAATATTTCTTAAAGATTGATCACCGTTTACATTCTTAGCTGTAAAGTTGAAAGTTCCCTTAATATTTGTATCTGTTTTCTCAGAAACGACAACCTCTCCCACTATGCCGCTGCCTTGGTATGGTGCGCTCCAAGTTTGTGAATTCTGCGGGTTGTTTATGTCAACTTCAATATAAGTAGCAACTACAAATACATTTGAGTCACTAAACTCATATGTGCCAGTTCCCTCAAAACTATTGATAATAATAAAAATGCCTTTTCCAGAAGCATCGGAACCTTGAAGGCTAACTGTGGAAGTGCCACCTGCATTTGTAATGCTTGCCGTAGAAGCTATTTCCATAGAAGTGAAACCACTACCATTTACCTTTGCAACCACTGTACCTGAACCAGCTTGTCCGCCGCCGCCATCGCCGCCATCGTCGTCTTTTTTACAAGAAGTTAAACTTACGGCAACTACTGCCATTAATACTAAAATTGTTTTGTTGATAAATTTCATAATGTTTGGTTTTAAAGTTCTGCAATGCAGATACGTGATTATTGTTGAAGCAAAATTACGGTAAAAGCTAAGGTTTTACAATAGGGCAATTGTCGTATTCTTTAACAAATGTGTGTTAAAACGAGGTTTATCGTATATTTCAAATGATGAAATGGAGCTAAATCTAACTTTGATCTTTTTTAATAAAATTCACACGCTTTTGGCATCTTGCTAACTAAGAAAAATAGTCTATGATAAAACAAAAAGCACTTTCTCCTTTTCAGAGATTTGTTAACCTTCAAAGTTCTACTGGTATCTTGCTTTTGGCAACTACAATTATTGCCTTGGTTTGGGCAAATTCAGTCTTTTCTGATAGTTATCAGTCTTTTTGGCAATATGAAATTGGGTTTGTAACCGACTCTTTTGAACTTAAAAAACCATTACTCCTTTGGGTAAATGATGGATTAATGGCAATTTTCTTTTTTCTAATTGGGCTTGAAATTAAACGAGAATTTTTAATTGGCGAATTAAAAATTCTCACTCCATTTAGGTTTTCGGGAATCCAAGATTTCACTACCTAAATTAACCGA
>CAZFUX010000290.1:0-2227 GCA_964522085.1 uncultured Aequorivita sp. | reverse complement strand
TTTTCAAATTATTAAACCCGATTTTTCGGGTTCCTATCTGTAGTGAGTATATATGTTTTTCAACAAGTTTCACAAAGCAAATGTAATCTAAAATTGAATTCGAAAATATAAAGTTTTATTAATAATTTAAACATAGAATTACCAGCCCACATACTTTGGCGGCTCCACATTTTTAAGGTTTAAATAAACTAACAACTGCCCACGATGGTGTGTAACATGGTCTTGTAAAAGATTTAAAATTTGAAGTTTACTTTTGGAACCTGCAAAAAAAATCGACTGTTTCTTTTAAATCAGAAATGGCTGTTTTTTCAACTGCTTGATAAAGCTTGTTAAATGAATTTTTTAAGTTTTGAATAATTCGCTTTTTTTCATTTTCAATTGTTGAGATTTCAGCTTCTTCCATTTTAAAATAGGTAATTCCCAGCCAGTCTATATTGCTCTGAATATGGATTAGCTGTTCTGCAAACTCATTTGACGTTCTGTAGGTTTAAAAGCATAATGTGCTTCGGGCATAGCCTCTGCAATTGCAATGAGATAATCTTTTGAATTTTCCCGTTTTTCAAGAAAAGCACCTTTGCCTGTTGGTTGTTGCGCAAATGTTGTAATTGAAATTAGAAAAACTAAAATGGAAAACACCTTTCTCATAATTTGGTTTTAAGAAATTAACTTTACAACATCTTTTGCAAAATAACTTGCAATCACTGAAGCTCCCGCTCTTTTTATAGCAGTAATCTGCTCCATCATAACAGCGTCGTGATCTAACCACCCTTTTTCTGCAGCTGCTTTCAACATTGCGTATTCGCCACTTACTTGGTACACGGCTACAGGAACGTTAACGGCATCTTTTATGTCGCGCACAATATCTAAATAGCATAATCCTGGTTTAACCATCACAATATCTGCGCCTTCATCAATATCCATCAACGTTTCGCGAATGGCTTCTTCACGATTAGCAAAATCCATTTGGTAGGTTTTTTTATCTTTTGGAATATCTTTCAAATCTACCGGGGCAGAATCTAAAGCATCACGAAAAGGACCGTAAAAGGCTGAAGCATATTTAGCGCTATACGCCATAATTGCGGTGTTGTAAAAACCTTCATCTTCTAGTAACATTCTAATTTCAAAAATACGTCCGTCCATCATATCACTGGGTGCAACAACATCTGCTCCTGCTTGGGCGTGACTTAATGCCATTTCTGCGAGCACTGCATTGCTATCATCGTTTAAAACTTTTCCTTCAGAAATAATTCCGTCGTGCCCATACACTGAAAAAGGATCTAAGGCTACATCGGTCATTACAATCATTTCTGGCACCGCATTTTTAACCGTTTTTATAGCACGTTGCATTAAACCATCAGGATTTAAGGCTTCTTTGCCGCTATTATCCTTCAATTTATCATCAACTTTTACAAAGATTAAAACCGATTTTAACCCAAGCTTCCAAAGTTCTTTTGCTTCTTTTTCAAGTAAATCTATACTCAATCTGTAATAATTAGGCATAGAGGCAATTTCTTCTTTTGCACCTTTTCCTTCCACTACAAAAAGTGGAACTATAAAATCATTTGGGCTTATAATTGTTTCGCGAACCAAACTTCGCATGCTTTCATTGGTTCTTAATCTCCTGTTTCTTCTTAATGGGTACATATAAATTGTTATTTTAGCACTGCAAATTTACCACTATAATCTGAGCCTTCCATATATTGAACCCGCTATCCTCTTCACTTCTTTTCAAATTTTCTTGGCGTAGTTATCAAGCGCGGTTTTTAGAGGATTTTCAGTTTCATTTAGAAGACAATCACTTATACGTAGTGGCGCCTCCCGGTTCTGGAAAAACGGTTCTTGGGTTGGAAATGATGCGTAGAATTAACAAAAAACACTCATTATTTCCCCTACCTTAACCATCAGAAATCAATGGAACGAGCGTATGCTAGAGTGTTTTGTGGAACATGAAAATGTAATTCCCGTTTCCTTCGACCTTAAAAATCCAGAAATAATTACATTTTCAACTTACCAATCATTGCATTCATTTTATAAAAATGAATTTGAAAGCTCAGACGAAAAAATACCTGCTTTTTTTTAAACATGCAGGGATTGAAAATATTGTTTTAGACGAAGCCCATCACTTAAAAAATGAATGGTGGAAACCTCTTTTTAGCTTAAAACAATTACCTAAATTGATTAGTTTCACTACGTCTTAAGTTTACATTTCATAAATTCAATTAATAAA
>CAZFUX010000289.1:0-2251 GCA_964522085.1 uncultured Aequorivita sp. | reverse complement strand
TTTTCAAATTATTAAACCCGATTTTTCGGGTTCCTATGTGTAGTGAGTATATAAGGTTTTTTAGGGACTAAAAGTTTTCAATTCAAACTTCTCACCATCAAATACGCCGTATGTATAATGGTTTATCCAATCGCCTAAATTATGGTAGGTTGAATTTTCACCCACTTTAATTTCCATAGGCAAATGGCGGTGACCAAAGATAAAGTAATCAAAGTGTTTACTTTCTAGTTTTCGTTTTGCATACTGCGCAAGCCATTCCTGTTCTTCGCCCAAAAATACCTTATCATCATCCCCAGAAATCAATTTGTTTTTTACTGAAAGATGTTGTGCCACACGCATACCAATATCAGGGTGTATCCATCTAAAAAGCCATTTGAAAAAAGGGTTGGTAAAAACCTTTTTCATCCGTTTGTAGCCTTTATCGCCCGGCCCTTTTCCGTCGCCGTGACCTATAAAGAAACGTTTGTTGTTGAAAACAAATTCCTTTGGGTCGTGATATACTGGAATGTTCAGCTCTTTTTCAAAATAATCGTGCATCCACAGATCGTGGTTTCCTACAAAAAAGTGAATTTGGATTCCGCTATCGCGAAGTTCAGCCAATTTTCCTAGTACACGTACAAAACCTTTTGGCACAACGGTTTTATATTCAAACCAAAAATCGAAAAGATCGCCGAGTAAGAAAATTACTTCGGCATCGTGTTTAATGCTGTCTAGCCATTTTACAAAAATCTTTTCGCGCGGAAAACTTTCAGCCTGCGTAGGTGCGCCAAGATGATTGTCGCTGGAGAAGTATATTTTTTTGCCTTGTGGGATTTGCATATTCAAAAGTAGTGAATGCGAATGATAGAATTCTGGTTTTAATTTTTCAAAATTTCTTATTACTTAATTGTAAGTAAAACTGAATCAATTTTATGACTAATTTCATCTATTTCGATTCGCTTATCAATTTGTTTTGAAATAGATTCTTTAATTAAAAAAGACAATTTTAATCGTAATTTTGAATATTCTAAAAGCGAATTATTTTTTTCAAAAAGATCTGATGGTAAATCTTCAATTACACTAATTTTCTCAGTGATTTCAATGTTTTTCTCCCACATTGGAATCATTTTTTCATCTACCTCTTCCAACAAATAAGCATCAGACTTAGTTTCTATATTATCATAGAATTTAAAAGCCTTTCCTCTTTATTATAAAAAATCTCCATTTCTTGGTCGTATTTTTCATAAACTTCATTGTCAACTATTAGGAAGAAGTACGCTAAAATTCCTGCAACTATTAAAGTTAAGGATATTACTCCAACACCAATTGATCTCCAAATTGAAAAAAATGAACCGTTATTTTTTTCGTGTTCGTCTAATTTTTCTCCTTGATATTTCTGAACCAGAAAATAAATTATTGCAGTGTATATTGTAGGAATTACTACGCTTGGAATTTTATCTATTATGTTTTCTGGAATTGAAAATATAATTACAAATAAAAGAACTGTAGAAATTGCTCCAATAAGTATCGCATTTCTTGCTAGATCTGGCTTATTTAGTGCTTTAAAGTTTTCATAGATTAAATAACCCACAGCTAAAGGTCCGCCTATAAATGTTGAAACTCCAATATGTTTGCTTTTATAGAACTTTGTGCTTTCTATTGAATTATCAATTTCTTCAATCATTCTTTAAATTTAATTATCCTCAGCATACCACTCCGCATAACTACTATCGGTTTCCTGAAGTTTTAGGGAATGAAGTTGAATATTTTGTGGCAAACGACTTTTTATTTTTTTAGAAAAATCTATTACCATCATTTCACTGGTGGGTTGATAATCTACTAAAAGCACACTGTGTCCTCGATCGCTAAGCTCTTTTGCCAACTCAACGTGCGGCGTGTTTTTGTTGAAAACGGTGGAGTGGTCAAAAATATCTACAATCTCTTCTTTCACAATTTTTTTAAGATCGCTGAAATCTATTACCATCCCAAACTTCACGTTATCAGAATCTCCAATTGGGCTACCAACTACAGTTACAGAAAGTTTGTAACTATGGCCGTGTACGTTGCGGCATTTGCCATCGTAGCCATACAGCGCGTGACCTGTTTCAAAAGAAAAAATCTTGGTAATCCGTATTGTTTGCATTGGTTTACTTTAGGCTTCAAAGATACTGTTTTTGAAAGGAAAATTATTTTCAGAAAACCTATTGATTTCTACCCTATATACTCACTACACATAGGAACCCTAAAAATCGGGTTTAATAATTTGAAAATT
>CAZFUX010000288.1:0-2279 GCA_964522085.1 uncultured Aequorivita sp. | reverse complement strand
TAATTTAGGTAGTGAAATCTTGGATTCCCGAAAACCTAAATGGAGTGAGTATACTTGCCATTATTACCTACAGGAACTTATCTTTTGAAAATAACAATAGATTCTAGTAAACAACAAACACTTCGGTTTATAAAGAAGTAACTTCACAATAAATAAAAAACTAATACCAAATTCCAAAAAAGCGAAAAGCCTTTGGAGTTTGGGTTTTTTTGAAATTTGTATTTATGACATCATGTCATAAATACTCGGCTGGCATAAAGATTGACTAATACACTTCGAAAATAAGTATACAAAGCAATAAATTATAAATAACAAACAATAATATTATGAGTAAAATAATTGGAATAGACTTAGGTACAACCAACTCCTGCGTTGCCGTAATGGAAGGTAGCGAGCCAGTAGTTATTCCTAATGCCGAAGGAAAAAGAACAACCCCATCCGTAATTGCATTTGTGGAAGGTGGCGAAATTAAAGTAGGTGACCCTGCAAAACGTCAGGCCGTTACAAACCCTACAAAAACCATAAGCTCTATTAAGAGATTTATGGGAAACAAATTTTCCGAATCTAAAGTCGAAGCAGAACGCGCAGCTTTTAAAGTGGTAAAAGGTGACAACGACACCGCCCGTGTAGACATTGACGGACGTATGTACACCTCACAAGAATTGAGTGCAATGATTCTTCAGAAAATGAAGAAAACTGCCGAAGACTATTTAGGACAAGACGTTACCCGTGCGGTAATTACAGTTCCTGCATATTTTAACGATAGTCAGCGTCAAGCAACTAAAGAAGCTGGTGAAATTGCTGGTCTTAAAGTTGAAAGAATTATTAATGAGCCAACTGCTGCGGCATTAGCTTATGGTCTTGACAAAAAAGGGACAGACCAAAAAGTAGTAGTTTTTGACTTTGGTGGTGGTACACACGATGTTAGTATCCTTGAATTAGGTGATGGTGTTTTTGAAGTACTAGCTACAGATGGTGACACACACTTAGGTGGTGATGATGTTGACCAAAAAATAATTAACTGGTTGGCAGACGAGTTTAAAGCTGAAGAAGATTTCGATCTTCGTAAAGATCCTATGGCTTTACAACGTTTAAAGGAAGCTGCTGAAAAAGCGAAAATTGAACTTTCTTCTGCGGCACAAACTGAAATTAACTTACCTTATATTACAGCTACTGCTAGCGGACCAAAACACTTGGTAAAACCGTTATCTCGCGCTAAGTTTGAGCAGTTAATCGACGATCTTGTAAAAAGAACAATGAAGCCTTGTGAAACTGCAATGAAAGCTGCGGGTTTAAGCAAGAGTGATATAGATGAAGTAATTCTTGTAGGTGGTTCTACACGTATTCCTGCAGTACAAGAAGCTGTAGAAAAATTCTTCGGAAAAAAACCACACAAAGGTGTAAACCCAGATGAAGTAGTTGCCGTAGGTGCAGCAATTCAAGGTGGTGTTTTAACTGGAGATGTAAAAGATGTATTGTTATTAGATGTAACGCCACTTTCTCTTGGTATTGAAACTATGGGTAGTGTAATGACCAAATTAATAGAGGCCAACACAACCATTCCTACTAAGAAAAGTCAGGTATTCTCTACTGCAGCAGACAATCAGCCAAGTGTTGAGATTCACGTATTGCAAGGAGAACGCCCAATGGCGACGGACAATAAGACAATTGGTCGTTTTCACTTAGACGGAATTCCACCAGCACAGCGAGGTACGCCACAAATTGAAGTAACGTTTGATATTGATGCCAACGGTATCATTAAAGTAAGCGCTACAGATAAGGCTACCAACAAAACGCAAGATATCCGTATTGAAGCTTCTTCTGGATTAACTGAAGAGGAAATCAAAAAGATGAGAGCAGATGCAGAAGCAAATGCTGAAAGCGATAAAGCAGCAAAAGAAACAGTTGATAAACTGAACGAAGCTGATGGAATGATCTTTCAAACTGAAAAGCAATTAAAAGAATTTGGCGAAAAATTATCTGACGATAAAAAGAAACCAATTGAAGATGCTTTGGAAGAACTGAAAAAAGCTTACGAAACTAAAGAAATTGAAACCATTCAACCAGCTTTAGATAAAATAAACGAAGCCTGGAAAGTAGCTTCTGAAGAAATGTACAAAGCCCAAGCCGATGGTCAAGGTGCTCCAACAGGAGATGCCGGAGCAGGAGCAGAGCAAGGAAGCGCAGACAACGCTGAAAACAGCGATGTTGAAGATGTAGATTTTGAAGAAGTAAAGTAAACTTCTAGAAATAGTGTCTAGTCCTAAATAACCGATACC
>CAZFUX010000287.1:0-2280 GCA_964522085.1 uncultured Aequorivita sp. | reverse complement strand
AAACCGTAAGGCACCGTAATTGGCGTTGGTTCGATTTCTTATGGATGACGCACACAATGGATTATCAAGGTAGAGATAATTTTAACACATTGGTTTTAAGAGCGTTTTCAATTTTAGGACTTATAACTGTGTTAAGTGGATTTTTACTCTGGTACACTTCATCACCATCAATTAGAAAATTATTAAAACGATTAAAAAAATAAAGACATGAAAAAATACGCAATTTACATCGGAATGTTAGTTATAGGACTAACTCTAGGATGGTTACTTTTTGGAGGCTCATCAAATAAAAGCGTTACTGATAATCCTAATGAGAATACTGCAATAAATCAAAAATGGACCTGCTCTATGCATCCTCAGATTATGCAGCAAGAACCTGGTGATTGTCCTATTTGCGGAATGGATTTGATTCCTGCCGAAACTAGTGCAACTGGATTAGCAGCAGACCAGTTTAAATTATCTGCAAATGCAATGGCTTTGGCAAATATTCAAACCTCAGTAATTGGAAATAGTAAAATTGACGGCAATGCTATAAAACTTTCAGGAAAAATCGCTGAAAACGAAGAAGCAAATTCAGTACAAACAGCTCATTTTTCTGGAAGGATTGAGCGTTTATATATTAATTCTGTAGGCGAAAAAGTAAATAGAGGGCAGCTTTTAGCACGTATTTATTCGCCTGAATTATTTGCTGCACAACAAGAGTTACTGACAGCAGCATCGTTAAAAGAATCGCAACCAGTACTATATGAAGCAGTTCGTGGTAAACTAAAACTTTGGAAACTTTCTGAAAAACAAATTAATAGTATAGAAACCTCTGGAAAACCAATTTCTAATTTCCCAATATATGCAAATGTATCAGGCATTGTAAGTATGAAAATGGTTGAGGAAGGTAATCATGTTATGGAAGGTGCTCCTTTATTAAAAATAACAAACTTAAATACAGTTTGGGCAAATTTCGATGTCTATGAAAATCAGATTTCAATGTTTAAAAAAGGGCAAGAAATCTCCATAACTACTAATGCATATCCAAACAAAATAATTAAAGCAAAAGTATCTTTTATAGATCCTGTTTTAAATACACGCACACGAACGGTAACCTTAAGAGCTGTATTAAAAAACAAAGAAGGCATGTTTAAACCAGGTATGTTTGTTGAAGGAACTGTAAAAGGGAATACATCAAATAAAGAACAATTATTAAGCATTCCTGCAACCGCTGTTTTATGGACAGGAAAACGTTCTGTTGTATATCTTAAAGCAAATCCTAACGAGCCAATTTTCGAAATGCGCGAAATTACTTTAGGAAATAAAGTAGGTAAAAACCACGAAGTAATCAATGGATTGAATACAGGTGATGAAGTTGTTACTAATGGTACATTTACTATAGATGCTGCTGCCCAATTGCAAGGTAAAAAATCGATGATGAATCAAAAAGGTGGTAAAACAACTACAGGTCACGAAGGGCATACAGGAATGGAAAATACGAGTTCGGAAAAAGAAGTAAATCACACTAAAATGAATACACGTATAAAAGTGTCTTCTACATTTCAAAATCAACTAAAAACCGTTTTTGATGATTATATTAATTTAAAAAATGCTTTGGTAAAAGACAATTCAGAACTCACAAAGGATAATGCTAAATCTATGGTTTTAAATTTAAGTAAAGTAGATATGAAATTGCTAAAAAATAATGAAGCACATAAACATTGGATGACTATAGAACAAGAACTAAAATCTTCGGCAAACTCAATTGCTAATACTTCAGATATTAAAATGCAACGTAATCATTTTATCCATTTATCTTCTCATCTAACTAATGCAGTTCAATTATTTGGAGTAAACCTAGAGGTGTTTAGCGAGTTTTGCCCTATGGCAAATGATAATAAAGGTGCCTATTGGTTGAGTTTAGAAAAAGAAATTGAAAATCCTTATTACGGACAAGCAATGTTAACTTGTGGTGAAGTGAAGCAGGTAATTGAATAAATTTTTAAAATATCCAACCATTCAATTGCTGCTGTTTTACATTTAAAACACGTATAAAACCACAAAATATTCGACTATATTTATACCCTTTAAAAAGCATCATTTTAAAATGAAGGATGCTTTCGTGGCTAGTGATGCGAGTCAAGTTACTGCTTTTTCAAAAGCCACAGCAGAAAAAATGAAGACCATTAAAGTAAGTGATTTGGGTAAGATGGAAAAGTCACACGTATCAAAAAGTGTTGAAGTGTTGGATGCGATATCTTCTACTGTAGATTTAAAAAGGCAAAGAGCTCATTTAGT
>CAZFUX010000286.1:0-2298 GCA_964522085.1 uncultured Aequorivita sp. | reverse complement strand
GAGAGTGTAAAAACAAACAGGATAAATGACTTGTCTTATAGTTAAAATGGTATTATTCGAAATCTACGGAAACAAGAGGAAACTTGGTGCAGGAAAAACATCTTCTAAAAACTGGAGTAGATTAGCTGCATTCACAGGAAAATTTACTTCGATAAAAGTTGATTATCTCATAATAAAATAATAACACACAACAGTGAACAAAAATACATAAAAAGCATTTTGAACTAAATGTTGTAGTTCCATACCTAAAGAAAAAACCACCTCACATTTGGTTTTTTCCATCACACAAAGCCAACCCTAAAAGATCAAACGAACTAAGGTCTCACCACCACCCGAATTTCGTAATGATATTTATACTCATTCAGTGAGATATTAAAAAGTAATTATTACTTTAGCATCTGAAAGAAACAACTTTGAAATGAGCCTAAGCGAATTCAACGAGACCTTAGTTTTAAATAAAAGGAACGAGTTAAAATGAATAGAATTAAAGAAGTTTTAGAAAGCAAAGGAATAAAACAAATTTGGCTGGCATTTATTAGAAATCGCCATTGAAAAAAATGAGGTGATTGACTTTAGCATTTATTAAGAAAGAAACGGCATAATGGGTTTAAAAAAGCTAAAGATAAAACTCAATAAGTTGGATAAATCCGAAATTATTAAAATGATTTCGGAACTCTACAAAAAAGTGCCAATGGCAAAAAACTACTTAGATGTTTTTACCAACGGTGAAGTAGATGATTTAATTAAAAAATACCAACGAGAAATTGAGGTGTTGGTTTATCCATTAAGCATCAATGCTACTTTTAAAGATGCTGAAGCTCGGAAACTAATTAAAACGATTCGTAAAATGAAAATTGCAGAGCTAACCGTTGCGTTAGAACTGCATTACGTAGATTGTTGCTTAGGCGTAATAGGAGATTTAGGCTACTGGGATGAGCCTTATTATGCAGCAGTAGACAGAATGTTTTATAGTGCTACAAAAGGAATAACAGAAAATAGTTTAGAAGCTAAATATTACAAACTAATTGCCGATTTGGTAAGTAGAAGCTATGAATTTGGTTTAGACTTTGAATATTAACAGTACAGAATATGGGAGAAAACAATTCACGAATAATTATTTATCAAACCGAAAGTGGAGAAACCAAATTAGACGTTCGTTTTCAGGATGAAACTGTTTGGCTAACTCAAATGCAGTTGTGCAAGCTTTTTGACAAGTCGAAAGCGACCATAAGTGAGCATATTAAACACCTTTTTGAAGAAGGAGAATTGCAAGAAAATGTGGTTGTTCGGAAATCCCGAACAACCACTCAACACGGTGTTATTGAAGGAAAAACACAATCAAAAGAAGTAAACATCTATAATTTAGATGTAATTATTTCAGTTGGTTATCGTGTAAAATCCAAACAGGGCACTCAATTTAGAATTTGGGCAACACAGCGTTTAAAAGAATACATAATAAAAGGGTTTGCTTTAAATGATGATAGATTCAAAACGGGTAATTCTATGAATTACTTTAACGAACTGTAAACGCATATTCGTGAAATACGTATTTCTGAGCGTTTTTTCTATCAAAAAATCAAAGACATTTCACTACCAGTATAGATTACAACCCAAAAGATGAGAATACCTTAACATTTTTTAAAATTGTACAAAACAAGTTGCTTTGGGCTATTAGCCAACAAACAGTAGCAGAATTGGTTTACCATAGAGCGGATGCCGAATTACCACTTTTAGGAATGCAATCTTACGATAAAGAGAGTAATTCAAAAAAAGAAACAAAAAACAATGGTCTCTATGCCTAATAAAATAATCCAAAAATCACATATCAACAGATTGACTATAAATAAAGAATATAAATATCCTTATCACTCTTCTGAAATTGCCGAAGTGGAATTTACTCGCAATTTTAACACTGGATATTTTAAAAGATTGACTTTTAAGAAAATCAAAGGAGGTGGAGATTTTGGAGGGAATTACAGTTGTATTGAACAAAATGATGAATATAGAATTTCTAAATATTAAAAACTGTTTACAACACCGTATAAAATTAATTGCTAGTGCGAGCCTACTTACGAAAATCCTCGCGGATTTTCTATTCGGCTTGTATTTACTAAATTTGTTGCTTAAACAACGTAACTAGATCGTTGTAGTTCTACTCAGCTCGGCGCAAAGTTGCTACATTTGGCTAAAAAACGCCAAATTCTCGCCCCTTTGTTCTTCCACTACAACGACCCGCTAAACAAATTACTCTGTTCAAGTATCATTAAGATTCAGCGCTGGTCACTGCCCATTCGGGAA
>CAZFUX010000285.1:0-2331 GCA_964522085.1 uncultured Aequorivita sp. | reverse complement strand
AACCAGTAAAATGGTTAGATTTTATGTGCCCCAAATTTATTTAGGACAGGATTGCATAAAAAATTAAAAATAACTATTTCCGTTTAAAAATTTACCTTTGCGATGAAAGTTTATAACAAATGAAAAAAACACTTTTGCTATTTCTTGTTTTTTGCGTTTCGGCAACTGTGTTTTCACAAACTCCAACTGCAAAGCCTACCGAAAAGGCAGGTAAAAAAGAAAAACCGCCAATTGATTATTATAAAATAATTTCGGCAGCGCGCGATACTACTTTTGTAGATACTACGCTTTCTATTCAGAAAAAATACAAATTCAACTATTTACGAAAAGATAATTTTGAGTTGCTTCAGTTTTCAAACGTGGGGCAAACCTATAATTCATTGGCATATTCGTTTGACAGATTAAACTTGAAACCGCTTTTTGTAGCGCAATCGCATCATTTCAACTACAAAGAAATTGAAGATGTAAATTATTACAACGTGCCTACACCGCTTACTGAACTCTATTTTAAAACGGCTTACGCACAAGGACAGCAGTTAGATGCTTTTTTTACGGTGAATACTTCGCCGCAATTTAATTTTTCAGTTAGTTACAAAGGGGTTCGTTCGCTGGGGAAGTATCAACATATTTTAACGAGTACGGGTAATTTTCTTTTCACTTCAAATTATCATACAAAAAATAAGCGTTATGTAGCCCGTGTCCACATGGCGACGCAAGATATTTACAATCAAGAAAATGGAGGACTTACGGAGAATTCGTTGCAACTTTTTATAAATGATGATCCAGAATTCACAGATCGTGGCAGGTTAGACGTAAATTTTGAAGATGCCGAAAATAAACTAGAAGGACTTCGTTTTTATGGCGACCATTATTATGAATTGCTCAGTCAGCGAGACAGCACAGGCTATTCTGTATTAACAATTGGTAATACATTGAGTTTTGAAAATAAATATTTTAGATACAATCAAGCATCTCCTTTTGAAGATTTTGGACCTTCGTATGAAACTTCAAATCTTGAAACCAAAATGACTTTGGATGATTTTAATGTAAAAGCGTATGCAGATTTCAACAATTCATTAATTGGAAAAATAACGGCTTGGGCTGGCTATACTGATTTTAATTATGGGTATGATTCAGTTTTAATACTTGATGATGAAAGAATTCCAAATAGAATAAAAGGGAACATTATTGAAGCTGGCGCAGCATATGAAAAAGAATACAGAGGTTTCAAACTTTCGGGAAAAGGTGCGATTAACGTAGCTGGAGATTTTGATGGAAACTATATTCAAGGCGCAGCTTCGTATGATTTAAATAACGAATATAATGCCGAAGCTTCCATAACGGTTCATTCGGTTGCGCCAAATTTTAATTTTCTTTTATACCAAAGTGACTATCAAAACTACAATTGGAAAAACGAGTTGAACAATGTAAAAACGCAGGAGCTGAAGTTTCAAATCAATACAAAACGATTTGGTAATGCTTCTGTAAGTTATACAGGTATTGACGATTATACTTACTTCGGGATAAAAGAAAATGATAGTACTCCTTCGCCATTGCAAGCGTCAGAAAGAGTAGATTATCTAAAAATAAAAGCCCAAAAAGAATTCAATTTTGGCGTTTTTGCTTTGGACAATACTGTAATGTATCAACAAGTCTTGGGTGGCGATAACATTTTAAATGTACCACAACTTATTACTCGAAACTCTCTTTATTATCAAGACCATTGGTTTAAACGTGCTTTGTTTTTGCAAGCGGGCGTTACATTTAAATACTTCACAAAATACAATATGAACGCCTACGACCCTGTGCTTGCAGAGTTTTATGTGCAAAACGATCAGGAATTAGGTGGTTTCCCGTTGGTAGATATTTTCTTTAACGCCAAAATTAAGCAGACACGAATTTTCTTCGTTTATGAAAACTTTACAACCCTTTTCAGTAGCAAAAACGAACATTTTGCTGCGCCAGGGCAACCTTATAGAGACGCTGTGTTGCGGTTTGGGTTGGTTTGGAATTTCTTTTTATAAAAAATAAATCTTCTGGCGTTTAAAACACTGGTTATTTTTTTAATCCTGCATTTTTTATTCGCTCCGAATTTCTTTGTCTAAATTGATTTTACTTTGGCTTAAATCAATAGTTGATATTTTTTGACTTCCGTAATATATTTTTTCATTCACAAAATAGTAATATTTTACATTGTGTACTGAGTGTCGAGTAATAAAAACCTCCTTTACTTCGCTACACCAGTAGTGGTTTCATTAAAAATTTGAGATTTGTAAATGTAATATACTCACTACACATAGGAACCCTAAAAATCGGGTTTAATAATTTGAA
>CAZFUX010000284.1:0-2334 GCA_964522085.1 uncultured Aequorivita sp. | reverse complement strand
CTCCAAAAGAGACAAAGACTATTTGAATAACAATGATAAATATAATGGTGAAGCGCAAAAACAAACGCTCCCTTTTCTGTATCTCCTTTTTAGACAATTGCCATAGAATAATAATACTTCCATAAAAAGCAATTTGCATAAAAGCAATATTCCACATATCATAGTTGTAGGTGCTTGAAAGTGCTCCTATAATTATTAAAGCCCTACTAGGAACCAATATTTCGAGGTTTCTATTTTTAAAAAATCGAGTATTCGTGTTAATATAAGGGATGAAAAGAAAGAAAATAAAAGCTCCAAAATAGTAGACCCCTTCCACATAATTTGTCTGAAAATTATGCAGATTAAACTCCCTTTGCCCATTTGACTTGAACGCATCTGGTGTTTTAAAATCAATTATCCGCTGAAACCATGAAATTTCTTCCATAGCAATCAAAAACAGTCCAAATGCGATAGTCAAAACAATTATTTTCAATAGAACGTTCTTACTTCTAGGGCTATGAAAATATTTAAAATAACAAAACAACAGTAGTATAGAACTTAAAAAAGCCAAAAGTGCTGAACTATATTCAACGATACTATCCTCTTTAGCCAATGCATCGAATACCTCATTTTTAAATATCAGCAAATAGCTAAAATAAGTAGTAAGAAGAATTCCTATTGACAGCCCAATTCTATTCAGTTTTCCTTTTAGAAAACTTTCCTTTTCAACATATTTTACCGCTTTGTTTTCAAAGGCTTTAATGAAAAGGTATGTTGATAAAAAAAGAGCTAAACTTCTAAGTATAAAAGGAAGTGTGAAATTAGGAGCATTATCATGAAAAGCAATTTGTTCGTAACAAAAATAGTCCAAACAAAAAACAACTATGAAAATTAATATACTGGCAACAAACAGTTTCTTATTATTCATATAATATTTATAAATCATAATAATATATTAAAAAATGAATAGATGAATCATTTAAACCAAACACCATTGTTTGCTATATTTGATATAATTCAGAATTACTACTTTACATTAAATTAGTATTTAATAATCACTCCCATATAAAGGACAGTGATTTAAGTTCAAAACATACACTTATATGGTAGAATTTAAAAGCTATTTTTTCATTTTTCTAACTATTATTACTATTACAAGTTGTAAAAAAGAAAAGAAAATCTCATTAGACGAATCATTAACTTTTATTGCTCAAGAATTAAATAAAAATAATATTGACTTTTATGCCTCATATGAGGGGAAAACAATAAGTTATACCGATGTTTCATTTCTTATAACTAATAGAAACACTTGTGAATGCCAGTATACATATACTTTTAAAATTGACCAATCAACAAGATTCAACCTTACTCAAGAATTTAATCTTACTGATATTAAGTCGGTATACTATTCAAAGCCAACATCTGATGAATCAAATATATCTTTACTTTTTTCAAAAAAAAGTGCAAAACATATAATGAAAGATTTTGCTGGCAAACCTGGCAATTTTGGTTTTGTCCCAGAAGAATGGATGAATCAAGTTAATATAAGTATTAATAAAAATCAAAAAGAAAAACTTATTAATGCTTTCAATAGCGCCTCAAGATTATGTAAAGAAAAAAATAACAAAGATTTATTTAACGACTAATCTTCCAATGAACAAAAAATAAGTAATTATGGGGAATTCTAATGAAATGAATTATGAAAATTTCATCTGTAAAATATGGGAAACATCTAACCGCATGGGAGACCCTTTTGGTTTGGCAGATACTGATACTTATGAGAATGAAATTGAAAACTTAGGAGAAAGACTTCTGTTTAGCCTAGAGGCTGGCCTTAGAAGATTAAAATGTATTTTTGAAAATGACCCTAAATACTCTGAAAACAATAGAGAATACTCAAAAAATGTACTTGAAAGATTTTCAAAAATAAAAACTCCAGATGACTTTGATGAAATAATAAAAGAATCTTTAAAATATCTAGAAGGCATTAATTTTTGAAGTGAAAAATATTTATTCTTATTTATAACATTATGTACCCATTAAAAAGAAACCGAAGACTTCGAACCAACGAATCTATTAGAAGGTTGGTCAGAGAAACCATTATAACACCAGATGATTTTTTAGTGCCACTTTTTGTGGTGGAAGGTAAAGGGGTAAAAGAAGAAATAGCTTCCATGCCCAATTATTATAGATTGAGTTTGGACAATTTGGAAAAAGAAGTTAAAGAACTATGGAATATGGGACTCTGTGCCGTATTGCTTTTTGTAAAGGTTCCAGACGATTTAAAGGACAATGAAGGTAAAGAAGCACTAAATCCATTCGGGTTGATGCAACGTGCCATTAAAACAGTTAAAA
>CAZFUX010000283.1:0-2348 GCA_964522085.1 uncultured Aequorivita sp. | reverse complement strand
TAGGTAGTGAAATCTTGGATTCCCGAAAACCTAAATGGAGTGAGTATAGTTCAAGATTGAGATAAAGAACTTCTTTTATGTGGAAAACATCAATATTTAGTAGTGGTTTTATATTCACAGAAAATCTTCGTCATCATCAGGCACAAAATTTGTTATCTTAGCTTTTTAAATTCAAATTATGTTAAAAACCATTTTTTTCACTATACTTTTTGTTATAATAGGCGTTTCTTCATCTGCGCAAATTTTAGAAAAGATAGAGCCATCCTACATTAGCACCATTCAGTTTCGCGGAAACACAAACCAAAGCCAGCTACCCATCATCAATTTAGGGAGTAGTTTACAATTATCTTTTGATGCATTAAATGGCGAAGAAGAAGATTATTATTACACCATTACGCATTATAATTTTGATTGGGAACCAAGTGATCTTTCAAAAAGTGAATATTTGGATGGTTTTGATGATGTACGTATTCAGAATTATGAAAACTCACTAAATACGCTTCAAATATTTTCGCATTACAAGCTTACCATTCCCAATCGCGATACTAGAGCAATAGAAAAAAGCGGTAATTATTTACTAAGTATTTTCAATGGAAATGGCGAATTAGTATTTACGCGTAAATTTTTGGTGGCAGAAAACCTAGCTTCTGTAAAAGTGGCTATTAAACGTGCTCGAGATCTACGTGTTATTGATGAAAAACAAGTAGTACAGTTTACTATAGATTCGCCAGAATTATTATTGATAAACCCAAAACAAACAGTAAAAACGCTTGTACTTCAAAACAGTAATCTTAAAAATGCCATTACAGATTTAGTACCCCAATACACCATTGGCAGCGAGCTTATTTATAGATATGATCTAGAAGCTTCATTTGGCGGCGGTAATGAATTTCTCTCTTTCGACAATAAAGATGAACGTTCTGCCTTAAATGGTGTTCGCTACGTAGATGTTACCGATGTTTATGAAAACTATCTTTATACAAATATTCCTCGGTACGACAGGCCTTATACATACAACCCAGACATAAACGGTAATTTTGTAGTGCGCAATGTAGATGCCGAAAACCAAGATATTGAAGCTGAATATGTACGTATGCACTTCAACCTACAATTTTATGAAGATTTGGGTGATAGAGAACTTCATGTGTATGGCAATTTCAATAATTGGACTATTGATGGCACTACGTATTTAAAATACAACGCTAAAACCGACAGCTACACAAACGCCAGGCTTTTAAAACAAGGATATTACAACTATAAATATGTAATAGTAAATCGTGATGGCAGCATAGACGAAGGCGCAGTAGGAGGCGATTTTTGGCAAACCGAAAACGATTATACGGTTATTGCCTATTTTAGAGATTTAGGCGCAAGATACGATCGTATTATTGGTACGGGTTATGCAAACTCTACTACTATTACGAATAATTAATAAAAAACACTCATTTTGTTTTTTAACTGAAGTGATCCTTCCGAAATTAACCAATAATGAAACGCAAGAAAAATTCAGTTTTAAGTGGCAGAAAATCGTTTCAATATCGCGGTACAAAATGTTTGAATTGTAACCATCCGTTAGACAAAAGTGATGTTTATTGTCCAAGTTGTTCTCAACTTAACAGCGACAAACCACTTTCTGCGAAAGATTTTTTTACTGAATTTTTAAGAAGTATTCTAGTTTACGATTCGCGATTACGAAAAACCTTGAAAGACCTACTTTTCCGTCCAGGTGTTATTACAAGAAATTATGCACAAGGTCAAAGATTAAAATACGCAAACCCATTTCGCTTCTTTTTGAGTGTGTCCATCATCTATTTTTTAGCAACTGGATTGATTAATTTTTTCACTTCAAATGAAGAAATTGTTATTAAAAATTCTGAAGCAAAAAACGGATTTAATGCAATGATGGATTCTATCTCTGCAAATACTTCACGAACAATTAGGTATGCAGACTCTATCAGTAAGGAAAAGTCTAAAGAACCTTTAAAATATTATTCAGATAAGGAACTGGACGCTATGTCTTTCACGGAAAGTTATAGCGAAAGGTTTTCACTGTACAACGATTTTTATGAGAAGTACAAAATAAAAAAACCCGCAATCGCATTAGATAGCTTACATCATAGGAATACGGCGGTTAATAGATGGGTTTATTCCAAAAACACATCTGTGGAAAAGATAAGCGAAAATCCTACAGAATTTGCGCAATTTTTAATCCCCAAAACACCCTTTTTTCTTTTCTTCTTTGCACCACTATTTGCGCTGTTTTTTTGGTTAATTTATTCTTGGAAAGAATACACCTATACTCACTACACATAGGAACCCGAAAAATCGGGTTTAATAATTTGAAAATT
>CAZFUX010000282.1:0-2370 GCA_964522085.1 uncultured Aequorivita sp. | reverse complement strand
CCAACAAAAACATTAAGCTTACTTTATTTAAAACTTCGCAAAAACTAATTGACCGCTTTCTATTTGTCTTTTTTGCCGAAGATAGAGGCTTGCTTCCTCCGAACTCTACTTTACAGATTTTAAAAAAATGGAAAGCTGATGTTGATTTTGGAGACGTAAGACCACTTTACAACTTATTTAAAACCTACTTCCATTTTTTAGATACTGGGAGAAAAGGAACGGACAGTAGGGCAGAAATTTTTGCTTACAACGGTGGTTTATTTAAGCCCGATGCCATTTTAGATAGTTTACTCATTGATGATGAATTACTGTACAAACACACCAAACAACTTTCTGACTACGATTTTGAAAGCCAAGTAGATGTTAATATTCTGGGTCATATTTTTGAAAATTCGCTGAACGAAATTGAAAGTGTAAATGCCGAAATTGAAGGAACAGATTTTGACAAGCAAAAAACCAAACGGAAGAAAGACGGTGTTTTTTACACCCCAAAATACATTACCAAATACATTGTTGACAATACCATTGGTAAACTCTGTACCGAAAAGAAAGATGCGTTAAAAATATTAGAAGAAGACTTTAACCCAAAACGCCAAAAGGAAACCAAAAAGAAATTATTAGCGAGTTTAGAAACTTACCGAGAATGGCTGTTGCAATTAACCATTTGCGACCCTGCTTGTGGCTCTGGTGCTTTTTTAAACCAAGCCCTTGACTTTTTAATAAAAGAACACCAAGATATTGACGAACTGCAAACTACTTTATTGGGTGGTGGTTTTGTTTTTCCGAACATTGAAAACACCGTGTTAGAAAACAACATTTTTGGTGTTGACCTAAACGAAGAAAGTGTAGAAATTGCGAAACTCTCGCTTTGGTTACGTACTGCACAACCTCGCAGAAAACTAAACACCTTAAACAATAATATAAAATGTGGTAACTCGCTTATTGACAGTAAAACGCTTGCAGGAGATAAAGCCTTTAATTGGCACGAAGAATTTCCGCACATATTTGAGAAAGGCGGTTTTGATGTAGTAATTGGGAATCCTCCTTATGTTAGACAAGAATTAATAAAACCATTTAAAGGATATTTCTCAGAACAATATAACACATACCAAAGTTCTGCTGACCTATACGTTTATTTTATTGAGTTAAGTATAGATAAACTTATTTCAGAGAATGGAATATACAGTATAATTGTAGCAAACAAGTGGATGCGTGCTAATTACGGACTACCTTTAAGAAAGTGGCTTAAGAAAAAAAATATTATCGAGATTATTGACTTCGGAGATTTACCTGTTTTTCAAGATGCCACAGCATACCCTTGTGTAATTACCGTAAAAGGTAACAGACTATCTGAAACATTTAATGGAGTAAAAGTTAATAACTTAGATTTTCCTAGTCTAGATTTTTATGTAAATGCACACTCAATTGACATAAACCAAAACCTACTAGAAGATAGTGCCTGGACATTATCTGATGAACGTATAAGTTTACTTCTAAAAAAAATAAAAAGCCAAGGAACGAGCCTTAAAGAATTTATTGACAGTAAAATGTATGTTGGATTAAAAACAGGATTTAATGCAGCTTTTATTATAAATACAACCCAGTACGAACAATTTATTACACAAAATGAAAAATATCATGAAATATTAAAGCCTTATACTGTTGGCCGAGATATTTCTAGATATGGAAAACCATTAGTTGACAAATATTTAATTTGTATTCCGAGTAAATGGACTAACTCAAAAGGGCAATTCAATAATGAAGAAGATGCTTGGGAATGGTTTAAAATAAATTACCCAGACATAGCAGAACATCTTATTGATTTTATTGAACAAGGAAAAAAACGAACTGACAAAGGGGAGTACTGGTGGGAATTGAGAGCTTGTGAATATTATTCTGAATTTAATAAACCGAAAATAATTTATTCAGAAATTGCATCAGAAGGAAGATTTACAATTGACACAAACAATCTTTATTGCGATATGACTGCTTTTATCATTGGTAGTGATTCAAGATTTCTTTTAGCAATATTAAACTCTAAGCTCTTTACATACATTTTTAAGCACAGTAGTTCTGAAATAAGAGGTGGCTTTTTAAGATGGAAAAGACAATATATGTATCCTTTACCTATTCCATCGCTACAAAATGAGACTAAATTTTCAAATTTAACAGTCAAAATAAATAATGATGTCATTACTAATCAATCTTTAATAGACAAGTTTACTAACTACCTTCAATCTCAATTTGCAATAGAAAAGCTATCTAAAAAACTCCAAAACTGGCACGAATTAGATTTTTCTGAATTTATAAAAGAGCTAAACAAAGCCATTAAAAAAGTTGGTGGAGAAAAACTGACCAAAACAGATGAAA
>CAZFUX010000281.1:0-2381 GCA_964522085.1 uncultured Aequorivita sp. | reverse complement strand
TCTAAAATTACCGAAGGTGGCGTAGAATACTCGTTAGGAAAATTTGATGGTAAAAGTATTCTGTACGATTTCCCAAAAATCCTGATTTATTTGAATGCAAAAGGCAAACTACTTTTTGGCGAAAAGTTTAAGATATATGAGGAAGATAGGGATATACTGCTGAAGCTCTGTTCTTATTTCATTAAGGATAAGGAAAATTGTAAAAACTACGATATAGATATGGATAAGGGAATCCTACTTTCTGGGCCTGTTGGTTGTGGAAAGACCAGTTTAATGAAGCTCTTGCGACACATTGTACCAATGCAACGTCCTTATGAAATGATTCCTTGCAGGAATGTAACCTTCAGTTTTAACCATCTTGGTTTTAAAACCATTGAGGAATATGGCAATACCAAATTTTTCTGTTTTGATGATTTAGGTATTGAACCTACTGGACGATTCTATGGTAAAGACCTTAACGTAATGGGTGAAGTATTCCTTTCCCGATATGAACTCTACCTTGATACCAAACACAAAATAAAAACCCATGCAACTACCAACCTCAATGCTGAAGAATTAGAAGAACGATATGGCAATCGCGTTCGTAGCCGAATGCGAGAACTGTTTAATTTGATTGCTTTTGACAAGAATACAAACGATAAAAGAAAATAGCCCATAATTGGTATTACATTATTTGCTACAAAACATCTGACCGCTTAATGTTTTTAGCCGATTTTTAATATCTAAAACTAAATCAGCAGGTAATTTATGTGACTCTTTTTGCATTTTCACAAAGATTAAATTTCATTATAGCTGTAGTTATTTAACAACATTTTTTATTTTCTTGTATAGGTGGGCAAGCTACTGTTCCGTAGGAACAATAAACACAACAATCTCCTTCTTTAGGCTTTAGAATATCTTTGCAATTTTCACATTCGTAAAAGAATTGACAAGCATTCGTTGGCATTTCCTCTTCTTTTTTATGCCCGCAATTTGGACAAGTGATTTCAGACTGTAATGTAACTTCCATAATTATTACTGCTCTTTATTTACTACTTTATATCCCGTTGAATTTATAACTTTCTCTATAACTTCTTTAGATGTTTTTGAATTATCGAATTCTACTTTTGCGTTAGCGTTTTCAAAAGAAGCAGCTACATTAACAATACCATCCAATTCATTAACTGCATGCGTAACGTGTTGTTCACAAGAAGCACAGGTCATTCCTTTAACATGAAAATTCACAGTTTGAATGTTAGATTGATTTACAACTACATCTTCTTTTTTATTATCCGGGTAAAAAATGTGAGAGTAATATGGAAAGCTAATTGAAATCGAAGCAAACAGCGTAATTCCTATTAAAAACCCTTTAGTCTGAAACCATTTAGGTTTCTCGTCTATTTCACAATCACAATCATCTGTATTTTTAAGCTTATAATAATTATACCAAGCATAACCTATAGCTACAACTGCCAGACCAATTAGATAGGGTCTAAAAGGTTCCATCCAAGATAAAGCTGAAGCACTACCTCCAACGCCGGCAATTAATGCAATAACAGGCGGTATGCAGCAAGAAGATGCTGCTATTGCAGCAAATAAACCTGTATATGCTACTTTTTTTGATGTTGTTTTTGCCTTCATTATTTTAATATTTATGCTGTTTTTCTTTCTAATTTTATTGACTTAAATACACTTTTTAATATATTAGTCTCATCGTTATTTAACGAGTAGTATAAAGTTTGTCCTTCTCTTCTTGAAGTTATAACACCAGCATCTTTCATTTTACGAATGTGTTGAGAAACTGCCGGAACACTCATCCCTAAAATATCTGCTAAATCACAAGGGCATAGTTCTTTTTCCATATTTAATAGATATAGAATTTTTAATCGAACTTCATTACTTGAAATGGATAACAGTTTTGATATACTTTGAAAACTCCCTTCCATTTTATCTAATGTGGCCATACAGTTTTGTAACTGTTTTTGATTTGCTTCTGCTCTGGTACAGGTTATTTCTAATTTCATATTATTAGCTTTAGATATACAAATGTATAATTATTTACGTATTTAAGCAAATGCTTAAATACGTAAATATCAATCTGCGGTAATTTTTTTAGTTTAGCTGCTTTTGATAAAAGGGCTCACGATAAGTTGAAGCAATCTAACTTCTAAAAGATTTATATAATAAAATCACTTCTGAAATAAATTGTACTATGATAGCTTTTAAGCTTTTCGTTAGTTCTAAAAATAGGTCTTTCATAATAGTATTAGTTTTGTATAGATGATAAAGTAGCGTTGGCGATGAATTGGATATTTATAGCATCTGAAATATAATCGCCTTCATCTTTATTACTCAAAAATCCCAATTCTAAAAGCACCGAAGAGCAATACCCGATTGTTCCT
>CAZFUX010000280.1:0-2396 GCA_964522085.1 uncultured Aequorivita sp. | reverse complement strand
TTCAAATTATTAAACCCGATTTTTAGGGTTCCTATGTGTAGTGAGTATACTCACTACATTTAGGTAGTGAAATCTTGGATTCCCGAAAACCTAAATGGAGTCAGTATACAATTAGCAGAACTTAAAAACGTAACCAACGAGCTTCACCTTAATTACGAAAAAAGTATAATTATGGCAACCTACATGCTTTGCGGTTTTGCAAATTTTGCATCTATCGGGATTCAAATTGGCGGTATTGGTTCTTTGGCACCGGGACAACGTAAAACCCTTTCCAAATTTGGGATGAAGGCGCTTCTTGGTGGAACTATCGCTTCGCTTATTTCGGCTACAATTGCTGGAATGATTATTGGTTAAATAATTCAAAATTTAATACTTTCAACATAAATAAAAGGAATTTGGTAAAATTCGTTTCGTTGATAACTAATAATAAATGTTCTGCTTTTCTGCTTATAGTATTAACTCAGTTTTTTACATTTATTTTCTTAAAAATTACCCTTCAAAATGAAACAATATCACGACCTGCTAAAGCACGTAATTGAAAACGGAACTGAGAAACAAGACCGCACAGGTACTGGCACTAAAAGTGTATTCGGCTACCAAATGCGATTTGACCTCAGCGAAGGATTCCCAATGGTTACAACAAAAAAACTTCACTTAAAATCTATTGTTCACGAACTTTTATGGTTTTTGAATGGCGACACGAATATTAAATACCTTCAGGATAACGGCGTGCGTATTTGGAATGAATGGGCAGATGAAAATGGCGAACTTGGCCCCGTTTACGGTCACCAATGGCGTAATTGGAACAGTGAAGAAATAGATCAAATTTCTGAAATTATCCAAACCCTAAAAACAAATCCAGATAGCCGCAGGATGTTAGTAAGCGCCTGGAATCCGAGTGTAATGCCAGATACCTCAAAACCTTTTGCAGAAAATGTTGCTGATGGCAAAGCCGCGCTTCCTCCTTGTCATGCTTTTTTTCAGTTTTATGTAGCTGATGGCAAATTATCGTGCCAGCTTTATCAACGGAGCGCAGATAGTTTTTTAGGTGTTCCTTTCAATATCGCTTCGTATGCATTGTTTACAATGATGATGGCACAGGTTTGCGGTTATGAGCCTGGCGACTTTGTACACACCTTTGGCGATGCCCATATTTATAGTAATCATTATGAACAGGTAGCGCTACAATTGTCGCGTGAACCACGACCATTACCAAAAATGTTGCTTAATCCAAATGTAAAAGATATATTTGGATTCACTTTTGATGACTTTACGCTTGTGGATTATAATCCGCACCCACACATCAAAGGCGCTGTTGCCATTTAATTTTTAAAACCTAAACAACTCAAAATGAAAAATCTACTTATTGCAGTTTGCATATTATTTTCTACAACAATTTTAGCCCAAGAAGAATGGGGAAATGTAAACAAAAACAATGTAACCCTTAAAGAAATAGGCCCTGTTTGGCCAGGTTGCGAAAAAGGAAGCGCATCAGTACGCGATAATTGTTTCAACCAAAAATTGGGTGCTCACATTTCTAAAAATTTTAAATACCCTGCAGAAGCTTATAAAAAAAATGACCAAGGTAAAGTAACCGTTGAATTTGTAATTAATGAAAAAGGTTTAGTAGAAGTAACCAATGTTTCTGGAGGCTCAAAAGCACTTCAAGATGAAGCAAAGCGAAATATTATGGCAATACCAAAAATGTCAAAACCTGGAATGATGGGCGGAAAACCGCGTGCTATAAAAATGGCAGTTCCATTTACTTTTAAAACTGGAAAATAATGTTTAAAAAATATTTTTCACTCTTTTTATATGCTTTACTTCAATTCCTTTCGCACAGCAAGATGAAGTAATTGAAGTTACTGAAACTGAATTTTTAGAAGCAGACGTACCATTTGCCGTTATTGAAAATGTACCTGTTTATCCTGGCCGCAACGGAAATGATAACAAAGAATTAAAAAACTGTATGTCAGCCAAAATTGCTGAATTTGTTAACAAGCATTTTGACATTAAAAAAATTGAATCTTTAAATTTACCGCCTAAAATATACAGAGTAGCAGTTCAATTTAAGATTGACAAGGTAGGCAAGGTAGTTGGTGTACGTTCACGTGCACCACATCCAGAAATTGAAAAAGAAGCCGTTCGCGTGGTGAGCAATCTTCCACAAATGCAAGCAGGAAAACAAAGAGGTGAGGCTGCAGGAGTTCTATATTCACTCCCTATCGTTTTCAAGATTGAGCCTCCAAAAAAAGAAAGAAAAAAGCATAAAAAGAAAAGTTAACATTAGTAGTTTAACAACTGTTTAACGGAAACGAAACAGACTTAAACCAGAATAAAATGTCTAGTCCTAAATAACCGATACAGATTATTAAAGGATTAAATTTATTAATTAA
>CAZFUX010000279.1:0-2426 GCA_964522085.1 uncultured Aequorivita sp. | reverse complement strand
CTGTATCACATAGATGGAATTATCTTGGGGAACCTTACGGATAAGCATAAAATTTTAACCAGCGAACCAAAGTTAAAATTTATATCGAAGCCCAATTATAATTTCGTAAATTTGCAACTTCTATTTTTTGAACTATTAAATAACAATCATGACTAATATAATTCTTTTTGGCCCTCCCGGTGCAGGCAAAGGCACACAAGCTAATTTTTTAAAAGAAAAGTATAACTTGGTGCATATATCTACAGGTGACGTTTTTCGATACAACATTAAAAATGAAACGGAACTTGGTAATCTTGCAAAGTCATTTATGGCAAAAGGGAAATTGGTGCCAGATGAAATTACTATCGACATGCTTAGCAACGAAGTAGATAAAAACTCCGATGCTAACGGTTTTATATTTGATGGTTTTCCAAGAACCGAAGCACAAGCAGATGCATTGGGCCATTTAATGGACGATAAAGACATTCAAATAGACGCCATGGTAGCGTTAGAGGTGGACGATGAGGTGTTGGTAAAGCGCCTGTTAGAAAGAGGGAAAACTAGTGGAAGAACAGATGATGCGGACGAAAATATTATTCGCAATCGTATAAAAGTATACTACAACGAAACCGCAATCCTGAAAGAATATTACGATAAAAAAGGGATGTATTTCGGAGTAGATGGTGTAGGAACCATAGAAGATATCACTGAAAGATTAAGTAAGGTGATTGATAATTTATAATCCCCTTTTTTCTCCCCAAAAGGGAAGAAAGGCTTTAAAAACAATAATTAAATATCCTTTGTAAAGTCCTTTTTTGGAATTTATGAAACTAATAAACAATAACAAGTGACTGAAGGCAATTTTGTAGATTATGTAAAAGTTCATGTTACTTCCGGAAAGGGAGGGCAGGGAAGTAAGCACATGCGGCGGGAAAAATACATTCCTAAAGGTGGTCCCGATGGTGGAGATGGTGGTCGTGGCGGACACGTAATCGTAAAAGCAAACAAAAACCTTTGGACGCTTTATCACCTTAAATTTAAAAGACATTATAAGTCAGACCACGGTAGTTCAGGCAGCAAACAAACCAGTACAGGAGCTGATGGAGGCGATGTTTATATTGAAGTACCACTAGGTACCGTAATTCGCGATAAAGAAACCGAAGAAATACTTTTTGAAATCACTGAAGATGGCGAAGAAAAAATTGTAGCCAAAGGGGGGCGTGGTGGCTTGGGTAATGCACACTTTAAAACTTCAACAAACCAAACCCCAAGATATTCGCAACCTGGTGAAGAAGGCGAAGAAGTAGATATAATTTTAGAACTTAAAATACTTGCAGATGTAGGTTTGGTAGGCTTTCCAAACGCAGGAAAATCTACATTACTTTCTGTAATTACCGCTGCAAAACCAAAAATTGCCAATTATGAATTCACAACGCTAAAACCCAACTTGGGTATAGTTGAATACCGCGATTTCCAAACCTTTGTAGTTGCAGACATTCCAGGTATTATTGAAGGTGCAGCAGAAGGAAAAGGTATTGGTCATAGGTTTTTAAGACACATTGAACGAAACGCTACCTTACTATTTTTAGTTCCCGCCGATGCGCCAGATATTAAGGAACAGTATGAAGTATTGGTAGACGAGTTACGTCGCTACAATCCGCAGCTTCTAGATAAAGAACGTTTAGTAGCCATAAGCAAAAGCGATATGCTAGACGACGAACTAAAAGCTGAAATGAAGGGAGTTTTGGACAAAGAGTTTAAAGGCATTCCGTATCTATTTATCTCTTCAGTAGCGCAACAAGGGCTTACTGATTTGAAGGATAAACTATGGAAAATGTTGAATTAAAAATCGGATACCGAGCGGAGCCGAGGTATGCCAAATGTCAGGTTAAGCCCTTCGGTAGGCTCAGGATAAACTAAAGTCGAAACCTCTTTTTCTTGCTACAGATAAATTTTGCCACGATGAAAAAAATACTCTACTCTTCTTATTATTTATAAATTCTATTTTTTTGAATGCACAAATAGCATTTAATACTCACACTATTGTTGATAGTTCTTATTCGGTATTAGGCTGCAAGGATGTGGTTTTAGCTGACATTGATGGAGATGGTGATAATGATGTTTTGGCAAGTTCCGCATCACAAAATAAAACTGTCTGGTATAAAAATCTTGATGGACTGGGAAATTTCAGTGACCAAATTTTAATAAATGGAAGTGCAACTAGCGCAGCTAAATTAGAAGTTTTGGACATTGATGGAGACGGAGATTTTGATTTAGTTGTATTATTAAAGTTGCAAAATCAAATAGTTTGGTATGAAAATACCGACTCCCAAGGTACTTTTGGAGAAGCTAATGTAATATCTGTCCCAACTAATTATCCAGAATCAATCCTATCCTAAATAAATTTGGGGTACATAAAATCTAACCATTTTACTGGTTTGATAGCC
>CAZFUX010000278.1:0-2450 GCA_964522085.1 uncultured Aequorivita sp. | reverse complement strand
TGTAGTGAGTATATGGCGGCCTCGTTGGCAATTTTTCTTCTTTTAAAACCGAAAAAACAAAAAGATAAAAATACTGAAAAAGAGATTGTTTTGAAAGAAGGAATTCCACCTTATTTAAACAAACTTTTCATATTATTTTTCATAATTATGGTTGCTAATAGTTTGGCGTTTGTTCAGTATTTTTCTGTAATGCCCGTGTATTATGAAAAAGCACATTTTCTTTCTGAAGATCTTATTGGGTGGCTTATGTTTATAAACGGTACAACCATTGTTATTTTTGAAATGTCACTAATTGGTTGGTTAGACCGAAAGAAAATTTCAAAGACAATGGCAACCTTTTGGGGAATCTTCTTCTTAGGTCTTAGCTTCCTGATATTGAATTTTATAAGTTGGAGTGGTGTTTTGGTAATAGCCATGCTTTTAATGACACTTGGAGAAATGATTGGCTTTCCATTCTCAAACGCACTTGCATTGGAGATGGCTCCAAAGGGAAGTTATATGGCCTTTTAGAGTATGAGTTTTAGTATTGCGCATTTAATTGGTCATAACGGAGGCATGAATTTAGTGGACAGTTTGGGGTATTTTAATACTTGGATGATTTTTTCAATATTCCTGCTATTTATTACTGGTATGACCATTTGGTTATATTTTCTTTTGAAAAAATCTAAAGCTGAAAAGAATTGAAGTATTTTAACTAATCATATAAATGGTTTCAATTCATTATTTTTTACTACATGTGATAGCACAATCTGTGTTTTTGTTTCACCATATAATATTAGTTGATCTATGAAAGCTTCTAAATGTTTTTGGTTTTTTAAAACTACCTCCATCACAATATTTTCATTCCCTGTAATTCTATAACAGTTTAAAACTTCGTCATAGGTTTTTACAATTTCGAGAAATGGTTTTAATTTTCCCATAAAAGCACGGAGTGTTATTATGGCTTTAAATTGATAGCCCGCCTCATAAGGTGATACTGTGGTAAAGTACCCATTGATTATACCAGAATCTTCCATTTTTCGTATTCTTTCTGAAACGGCGGGAGAACTTATACCTACTTGCCTGCCAATTTCGGTATTTGGCTGTCGGGCATTTTTCTGAATACAGCTAAGTATTTTCCAATTTAAAGAATCTATGCTCATATTAAAGTATCTAAAAAAAATAAAGTGATAATTAAATCAAATATACATATTTACTTTAACATCGATCGTGAAATAAAAAAGCTAGTCTCTAAATTTGATACGCTAAAAAAAAAAAAAATGTCTTCCCACTCTTTCGGAAACCCCACGCAATCTGCTATTTATAAAAAGGCTATGGAAATTTTTTCCTTAGCTAGAGATATCTCTAGCTATATTAGTTATGATTTGGCTTCAATTCAGAAAAATGGCACTGAAGACAAGAATATCTATTTCAGTGGCGATATCGTTCAACAATCCGTTTCGTTAGGCTCTAAAATTTTGAAAGCTGAAAACCAACCTTTTTCCGAAGAAAAACATAAACATGCAGCCTCTGTTGCGCATCTTTCTAATTTGCTTTACAAAAATTGTGTGCGTTTGGAAAATGTGAATAGTAACGGTAAAGACTTCCTACCGTTATTACGGAAAGAGCTAAAAAGATTTCGTAAACTTCAGCATACTTGGCGATTGTCTCTTTAACCTACACGTTTACATTTTCACTTTCTTTATCAAAATTCAATTGTTACATTTGTAATACAAGGTAACGTATTCAAATATGTTTGACGAAGAAAATGATTTTGATCCAATGGAGCGGCACAACCGAGTGCGGCAGCTGCCAATTTTCATAAAAGCTGAAGAAATTTCAGAACTGGTTCGTCATCTAGTAAAATCTGTTGAGAACACCGATATTGATTTTAAGCGGAAAGGCGAAAAATTAATGCTTGAGCATAACTTGGATTAGTTTGATGGAGAATTCTATGATAATTCCAGCAAATATTGCAGGTGCAGAAGCAGTTGAAATCTATGATCTAAAAATGGAAAACGCTGCTATAATCGGAAAGCTGCGCGAGAACTCATTACCGATGTGCGCGGCATACAAATGCACGGTTTTAAAGATACCGAATATCTAGATTTATTGAGAAAGGAGGTTGAAGAATTTCGCATTCTTTTTGCCGAATGGGTAAAAACTTTTGATCCATGGGATTATATTATTGACCGTTGGGGACTCTTCAACCCGCCTGGTGTAAATTATGACGATCACGATCCAGAAGACGACATTCCTTTTGACCCCAACAGCTTGCCAAATGAATTTTTTGGAGATTTTGATGAAAATGACGATTCAGAAGAATAGTTAACGCAACAACCTTGGGTCAAAATCCATTTTACCTTTTCTAATAATTTTTAGTTTTGAAAAAACTTCGTGCGAAGGATTTATTAAAATATTATATGCTTATCCTTTTGTTTCCCCATTAGTTTTTTCGTATTTTAAATTAT
>CAZFUX010000277.1:0-2453 GCA_964522085.1 uncultured Aequorivita sp. | reverse complement strand
TTGATACCTTTGGTTCGGGTTCAATTGTTTGTGTTTTTTCATCAAAGACTAATATTTAAAATATTTGAAGCAATTGGATAGTTATGGTTACTGTCCGTAGTTGTTTTAAACTTACGTTTTCTTCTAGCAAATAATCCATTAGCCTTCATCAGTCTGGCCACTCTAGGTCTAGAAACATAATGTCCTAGATTTTCTAATGCTTTTTTTATTCTTGGTGCTCCGTAACTTTCAAAACTATTCTTAAAAATAGTGATGATAAGTTCTGATTATATAACTAAAGTTTTGAGACCTTTGCCTTTAGCCAATTATACTAACCACTAGTGCTTACTTTTTATTTTTTACACATCTTCTCGACTGAAAACTTAAATTTATGATGTTTTATAAACCTAAATTTTATTTGTCGCTCTTGGAGAAGATGCTCACCACCTTTTTTAATATCTCATGTTCTTCCGAAATATCTTTAAACTGTTTCTTCAATAAAGCTATTTCTTTTTGTTCATCTGTTAATTTTGACTTGCCTCGACCAGGAAAACTGTTCTTTCCATAATCTTTTGATTCTCTTCGCCAACGACTAAGAACCGATGAGAAGCTTATCCTGATGGAGAGGCTTTTTTTGTTTTATGAGTGTTTCTGTCTATTTTACATTAAATAGTTTTAATTTTGAATAATCTTAAAATTAATCAATTAATGAAACGATTGCCCTTTCTTTTTTTATTAATTCTTTTAATTTCTTGTTCCAACGATCGCGATTACAAAAAATCTTCACGAGCCACGGGATGGAAGATGATGGGTCGTTCGGGTGGTTTTTCACTTTCTCAAAACGATTTAATCAAAGAGCAGGAAACAGGGCCAGGCCTAGTTTTTATTGAAGGTGGCACATTCACTATGGGTCAAGTGCAAGACGACCCTATGCGAGACAGGAATAACACCCCTAATCAACAGCACGTAATGTCTTTCTATATGGATGAGACGGAGGTTACTAATGTAATGTATTTAGAATATTTAGATTGGATAAAGCGTGTTTTTCCACCAGAGGAAGATAACTATAAACACATATACGCCAGCGCAGTGCCAGATTCATTAGTATGGCGAAACTCTTTGGGTTTTAATGAAACGATGATAAATAACTACATGCGCCATCCTGCTTATGGAGAATATCCCGTTGTTGGTGTAAGTTGGGTACAAGCAGTTAATTTCTGTAAATGGCGAACTAATAGGGTAAATGAATTGCTTCTTGAAGAAGCATTTTTCATTGCTCCAAATATACGATATCATATAAAGGGAAATGAAACTTTTTCAACAGATACCTATTTAGCGGCACCCACTTTAACGTATGGTGGTAACGATTCCATCCTAACTGGCGGATTACGTTATAAGGAATTAAATAAAAGTAAAAAAGACAGTACCCTTATTGGTGGAAAAACAACCGAGCTTTTTCTACAGCGAAAGGACGGTATTCTTCTTCCTGATTATCGCTTACCCACAGAGGCCGAGTGGGAATATGCTGCCTTGGGTTTAGAAGGAATTCGAGAATACAATACACATAAAGGAAGAAAAAAATATCCTTGGAACGGACAATATACACGTTCAGGAAAACGTAGATCCCGTGGTGACCAATTGGCAAACTTTAAACAAGGTGATGGCGATTATGGAGGAATTGCAGGTTGGAGTGATGACAATGCAGATATAACTGCAAAAGTGAAAAGCTATGCAGCCAATGATTACGGACTTTACGATATGGCTGGAAATGTGGCAGAATGGGTGGCAGATACTTATAGACCAATTGTAGTAGATGATTATAACGATTTTAATTATTATCGTGGAAATATCTATACCAAAGACTCCAGAAACGCTGATGGAACTTTTAATGTGGCGCCAGTAGATTCTATAATTTACGACACACTTCCAACGGGTAAACTAATTCCAAAATTTCTTCCTGGAGAGCTTGTTCAAGTTCCTGTAGATGATGAAGAAACGTTTCTTAGACTAAATTTTTCTGAAAGTGATCAGCGAAATTATTTAGACGGCGATTCAAGAACAAAACGAAACCAACAACAACCAATGTATGACGCACCCATACAAAAAACGTATACAGATACTGCTGGTGAAATACAACGCGAATACGATAAAAATACCAGTAGAACCACGCTTATCAACAATGAGGTTCGGGTATATAAAGGTGGTTCTTGGCGTGATCGTGAATATTGGCTAGATCCTGCACAAAGACGCTTTATGTCGCAATATATGGCTACTGATTATATTGGATTTCGCTGTGCCATGTCTAGAGTGGGTGCAAAAACTAATAATAAGAAGAAGGCTCGCAAAAAATAAGATGTAAGTCTTTATTTTTTTAATTATCAGTAATTCTACATTTTTTTTTGCAACACTTTTTAATATCCTCACTACACATAGGAACCCGAAAAATCGGGTTTAATAATTTGAAAATTATCTGA
>CAZFUX010000276.1:0-2475 GCA_964522085.1 uncultured Aequorivita sp. | reverse complement strand
ATTTTCAAATTATTAAACCCGATTTTTAGGGTTCCTATGTGTAGTGAGTATATACCGAAACACTATCTTTGTAACTCATCTTTATTTATTTAAATGAATCAACCCGTTTCTGGATTTTCAAAGAAAACCAAAGCCGAAAAAATTGAATGGCTTGCAGAGAATTATCTGCAAAATAATCCAAATTCAATTCAAGTTTTAAAAAATTACTGTAATGATAACCCATCATTACAGCAGCTTCACGACGATTTTACAGAAAATACGCTTTCCAATTATTACTTGCCTTTCGGTATTGCGCCCAATTTTTTAATCAATGAAAAACTGTATGCTTTGCCAATGGTTACTGAAGAAAGTTCGGTGGTTGCTGCAGCTAGCAACACCGCTAAATTTTGGTTGGAACGTGGCGGATTTAAAGCTGAAGTGATTTCCACAGAAAAAAATGGGCAAATTCATTTTAATTACTTCGGAAAAGAAAAAGATATTGAAACTTTTTTTGAAGAAGTAAAACCGAAACTTCGCGATAGCATTCAAGCTATCGAAAAAAATATGAAGGCTCGCGGTGGCGGACTTTTGGAACTTTCGTTAGTAGACAAATCACACATTTTAGAAGGCTATTTTTACGTTCACGCAACTTTTGAAACTTTGGATGCTATGGGCGCCAATTTCATAAATAGTTGCTTGGAACAAATGGCGCAAGAATTTGAAAAAGAAGCAAGGATTTTTGGAGCCTTCAATAAAACCGAGATCTTTCCCGAGGTAGTAATGAGCATCCTTTCCAACTACGTTCCCGGATGTTTGGTTCGTGCAGAAGTGAGCTGTAATGTGGAAGAACTTACTACAAAATACCAAGAGGGAAGCCATTTTGCCGAAAAATTTGTACGTGCAATAGAAATAGCAAAAACTGAAACACGACGTGCCGTTACACACAACAAAGGCATTATGAACGGCGTGGACGCAGTTGTTTTAGCAACTGGAAACGATTTTCGCGCGGTTGAAGCTGGCGTGCACGCATATGCTGCTCGAAACAGTTACTACGGAAGCCTAACACACGCAAAAGTTGAAAGTGATATTTTTACTTTTTGGATAGAATTACCTTTGGCAGTCGGTACTGTTGGCGGATTGACTTCGCTTCATCCACTAACAAAATTGGCTTTTGAAATTCTTCAAAAACCAGATGCAAAACAATTAATGAAAATCATGGCGGTGGCTGGCTTGGCGCAAAATTTTGCTGCTATACGTTCCTTGGTAACAACTGGAATTCAAAAAGGACATATGAAAATGCACTTGATGAATATTATGAACCAATTGCAAGCTTCAAGTGAAGAGAAAGCAAAGTCATTGAATTTTTTTAAGGAAAATACTGTTTCGCATAGTTCAGTCGTTTCTTTTTTGGAGAATCTTAGGAAGTAATTATGCAGAAATTTCATAGCACCGGAAAATTATTGCTCACTGGCGAATACGTGGTGCTTGATGGGGCTTCTGCTTTAGCCATTCCTACAAAATACGGGCAATCACTGGAAATTGAATATTCAACAGAAAAAGGAATCTATTGGAAAAGTCATGATGAAAAAGGAGCTGTTTGGTTTGAAGATTTTTTCGATATAAAAAATTTTGAAAATAAAAATACTACAAATGAACTTTCAAAAACACTTTCAAAAATTCTTAAAGAAGCCAAAAAACTGAATCCAGGTTTTCTTTCTGCAAGTGAAGGAATACAAGTTATAACAAAACTAGACTTTCCTCGTAATTGGGGCTTGGGCACTTCTTCAACTTTAATAAATAATATTGCGCAATGGGCAGAAGTAGACGCCTTCGCGCTGCTCGACAATAGCTTTGGCGGAAGTGGTTATGATATTGCCGCTGCGCAAAGTGACAGTCCGCTTTTATATAAATTGAAAGACGGAAAACCAGAATTCAAAAAAGCAAATCTTCATTGGGATTTTACTGACTCATTATTTTTTGTTCACTTAAATCAAAAACAGGATAGTAAAGAGGGAATTTCTAGATATAGAAAGACTTCAGTTGATGAAAAATCTATTCAAAAAATTTCAGAAATTAGCACTAAACTTTTGATTTGTGAATCACTTTCAGAATTTGAAAAGTTGCTGAATATGCACGAAGAAATTATTTCAGAAATCATAAAATTTCCCACAATTAAAGAGCAATTTTTCAGCGATTACTCAGGATCAATAAAGAGTTTAGGAGCTTGGGGTGGCGATTTTGTTTTGGTTACTGGCGATTTTTCTAATATGGATTATTTTAGAAAAAAGGGATTTGAGTCTGTTGTTTCTTTCAAAGAAATGATGGCTCAACACAAAAAGTTGTGGAGGAACTAATAATCTGAAAGCATTGAAATAAAAATTTCAATGCTTTCAGATTCACTAGTAGCTATTTCCAATTTATTACTTCCCGAAGTACTTGTAACCTATACTCACTACACATAGGAACCCGAAAAATCGGGTTTAATAATTTGAAAAT
>CAZFUX010000275.1:0-2524 GCA_964522085.1 uncultured Aequorivita sp. | reverse complement strand
CTTTAGAAATCAGCACTGAAAATTCTAAAAATTGACCTATTGCACATAACGGTTGATATAAGAATAGTTGCGGTTTTGTGCGCGAGGATTTTCCGAAGGAAAATCAGAAGTAACAAAATTGCAACGACCTTTGGTTAAACACGAATATAGCAATTATTTTTATATATTGTTAGCTTTAGGTGCGAAACATTTTTAGGTTCAATTAGGCAATTCCGATTGATTCCTGAGAACTTTCCACATAAACTGGCTAAATTCTACACTTTTTTGGTAGTTTTAAGCACGTTTTTTGAAAAAAGGAGGGAAGTTCTGCATTTTTTAATTCCGCTTCCGTAATTCTAATCAGAGTCAGTTCTGCGAAAGGAAATTCTGCGTTTCATTCCGCTTTCGGGAGTAAATTCTTCAATATTATTTTTCCGCCTTTTTTTTGAAAAAACCAAGTTGTAATGATGAAAGGTTTTTCCTAAATTTCGATTTCCTGAGCACTTATTGCCAACGTATAATAAGCGCAAGTTAGTATTTTTTCAACTAGAAACTCAAGTTTGTTTTTCAAATAAAACCCACCGAGAAAATATTTTCTCGATGGGTTTGTAAATAACACCCATTTAATTTTTTAATGTTGTATAAATAAAAATTAAACGCTTTTATTGTAACATTAAAATATTAAATTGATGTGACACTATTGTTTGTTATGTAGTAACTTCAATAGTTTTTTTACGTGTAGTGGTTGCTTTTTTAGCGTCTACTTGTAAATCAATATTTTCTGCTTTTGCTTTTTGTTGTACTTCCTCTAAAGTGCCTTTTAATTCTATTTTTTCTTCAACAGTTTTTCCATTTTCAAAAGTAGTTGTTGTAATTACTGCAGTGGTTTGGTTATTGTTTGCAGTAGTTACCTGTACAGTAACTTCTTTTTTAATTTCATTTGTTGTTGAGGCGTGTGCTTTAGCATGATGTCCTCCTAAAATAGGGGCAATTACCAATCCTATTAAACAGGTTAACTTGATTAAAATATTCATTGATGGACCAGAAGTATCTTTGAAGGGGTCACCAACGGTATCACCCGTTACGGCGGCTTTATGTGCGTCAGAGCCTTTATAAGTCATTTCGCCATTAATCATAACGCCTGCTTCAAAAGATTTTTTTGCATTATCCCAAGCACCACCAGCATTGTTTTGAAAAATTGCCCAGAGTACACCACTTACCGTAACACCAGCCATATAACCACCTAACATTTCGGCAATCATTAACCTATCCATACCAAATAATAACGGTACAAAAGCAATGGCTAATGGGAAACCAATAGTTAATAATCCTGGTAATAACATTTCACGTAAAGAAGCTTCCGTAGAAATAGCGACACATTTATCATATTCAGGTTTCCCCGTTCCTTCCATAATACCCGGAATTTCTTTAAACTGTCGTCTTACTTCATATACCATTTCCATAGCGGCTTTACCAACAGCATTCATAGCTAATGCCGAAAATACGACAGGAACCATACCTCCAATAAAAAGCATTGCTAAAACGGGTGCTTTAAAAATATTAATACCGTCAATACCTGTAAAAGTAACATAAGCTGCAAATAAGGCTAAAGAGGTTAATGCGGCAGACGCAATTGCAAAACCTTTTCCTGTTGCTGCAGTAGTATTTCCTACGGAATCTAAAATATCAGTACGTTCTCTAACAATAGGGTCTTGTTCACTCATTTCTGCAATACCACCTGCATTATCTGCAATAGGTCCGAAAGCATCAATAGCCAATTGCATTGCTGTGGTTGCCATCATGGCAGAGGCTGCTAAAGCAACACCATAAAACCCTGCAAAGGCGTAAGAAGACCAAATGGCAGCAGCAAATAAAATAATAGTTGGAAAGGTAGATATCATTCCTGTTGCTAAACCTGCAATTATATTGGTTCCTGCTCCAGTAGCAGATTTTTCAACAATATTTAAAATAGGTTTTTTGCCTAATCCTGTGTAATATTCCGTTACGGATGATATTACAGCGCCAACTACTAAGCCAACTATCGTTGCATAAAATACACGCATTGATGAAATGTCTTGCAACCCTTCTCCAAAAAAGTTCATTTGCATCGTTTCTGGCAACATCCATTTTACTAACACAAAACAAGATATAGCTACTAGTCCTATAGAAAACCAGTTTCCAATATTTAAAGCGGTCATTACTTGACTTTCTTTAGCGTCATTAGAGCTAATTTTAACCAACATAGTACCAATTAAAGAAATAATAATACCAACACCAGCTATTGACATGGGTAATAAAATAGGTCCAATACCACCAAAAGCATCGGTAATGCTTCCGCCCATATCTTTAATAATATAGTTTCCTAAAACCATTGCAGCTAAAACTGTTGCAACGTAAGACCCAAATAAATCAGCACCCATACCAGCAACATCACCTACGTTATCACCTACATTATCAGCAATAGTTGCAGGATTACGAGGGTCATCTTCAGGGATTCCAGCTTCTACTTTACCTACTAAATCAGCGCCAACATCAGCAGCTTTGG
>CAZFUX010000274.1:0-2526 GCA_964522085.1 uncultured Aequorivita sp. | reverse complement strand
GTAAAATGGTTAGATTTTATGTACCCCAAATTTATTTAGGACAGGATTGATTTTTCTTCATTTTTACACCCAAAAAGAAGAAGGATTGCAAAAAACATGTCGAAATTTTAATCATAACTATCATTTTTCATTTAAAGCATTTTGCCGTATTTTTACTAATCTGATAAATATACAAACAATGGCAATCAAAAAACCTTTCAACCTAAATAAGTGGATAGAAGAAAACCGCGATCTATTAAAGCCACCTGTGGGCAACAAGAATTTATATGTAGATTCTGGCGATTATATTGTAATGATTGTAGCCGGTCCCAACGCCAGAAAGGATTATCATTACAACGAAACCGAAGAGCTTTTCTACCAATTAGAAGGTACTATTCAGGTTGCTATTCAGGAAGACGGCGAAAAGAAAGTGATGGAACTTGGCCCTGGCGATATGTATTTGCATTCTGGAAAAGTGCCTCATTCACCCGGAAGAAGCGCAGGTTCAATAGGTTTAGTGATTGAAAGAAAACGAACCGATCTTGAAGGAAAAGATGGTCTACTTTGGTTTTGCGATAATTGTAATAATAAATTATACGATGTTTATTTTCCTTTAAACAATATTGAAACCGATTTCTTGAATCACTTCAAACATTTCTACGGAAGTGAAGATTTGCGCACTTGTAACAAATGTGGAACTGTGATGGAGGCTGATGCGCGTTTCACACAAGATTAACACTTTACTTACCAAACAGATACCGTTTCGTTTTACATTCTTCAGTGTATTATGTATCTTCGCAATTCGTAAATTTTCGAATAAAAAAACATATATATGCAATCAACAGCCACTAGCTTCGGAATTGAAGAAGCGTTGGAACAATTAGGAATTAAAGCCATTAACCAAGGAACTTCTACAGGAAACAAATGGTTTCCCGGAGGCGAAGAAATTGCTTCGTACTCTCCTGTAAATGGTAAATTAATTGGTAAAGTTACCGCCACTACAAAAGAAGAATATGAGCAAGTAATTACAACTGCCCAAAAAGCTTTTTTATCTTTTAGAGCTATGCCAGCACCACAACGTGGAGAAATTGTACGCCAATTTGGTAATAAACTTCGCGAAATGAAAGAACCATTAGGAAAACTAGTTTCTTATGAAATGGGGAAATCTTTACAAGAAGGATACGGCGAAGTTCAAGAAATGATTGATATCTGTGATTTTGCAGTTGGACTTTCAAGACAGTTAAACGGCCAGACCATTCCGTCTGAGCGTCCTGGTCACGTAATGCGCGAGCAATGGCACTCTATTGGAATTGTTGGAATTATCTCAGCATTTAACTTTCCCGTAGCAGTTTGGGCTTGGAACACAGCATTGGCTTGGGTTTGTGGAGATGTGTGTGTATGGAAAGGAAGCGAAAAAGCACCTTTGTGTACCGTAGCGTGTCAAAATATAATTGCAGGTGTTTTAAAGGAAAACAACCTTCCTGAAGGAATTTCTTCTATCATTAACGGTGACTATAAAGTTGGTGAAATGATGACAACGGATGCAAGAGTTCCTTTAATTTCTGCAACAGGTTCTACTAGAATGGGACGTATTGTTGGATCGAAAGTAGCAGAGCGTTTTGGAAAATCTTTATTGGAATTAGGTGGAAACAATGCCATAATTATTACACCAACTGCAGATTTAAAAGTAGTTGTGCCAGGAGCAGTTTTTGGAGCCGTTGGAACTTGTGGCCAACGTTGTACTTCAACCAGAAGATTGATTATTCACGAAAGTGTTTATGATAAAGTAAGAGACGCAATTGTAGGTGCTTACAAGCAAATAGTTATTGGAAATCCGCTAGATGAAAAAAATCACGTTGGGCCATTAATTGATAAAGAATCTGTTGACACCTATTTAAAAGCAATTGAAAAAGCAAAAGCTGAAGGCGGAAAAGTTCTCGTTGAAGGTGGCGTTTTAGAAGGTGAAGGTTATGAAAGTGGATGCTACGTAAAACCAGCAATCATTGAGGCTGAAAACAGTTTTGAAATCGTACAGCACGAAACATTTGCCCCTATTTTATACTTAATGAAGTATAGCGGCGATGTTGAAAATGCTATTGAAATGCAAAACGGTGTTGCACAAGGCTTATCTTCTGCAATAATGACCAATGAATTAAAAGAAGCTGAAAAGTTTTTATCATTTGCAGGATCTGATTGCGGTATTGCCAATGTAAATATTGGTACTTCTGGAGCAGAAATTGGCGGTGCTTTTGGTGGTGAAAAAGAAACAGGTGGCGGGCGCGAATCTGGATCTGATGCTTGGAAAGTATATATGAGAAGACAAACAAACACTGTTAACTACAGCGATGAATTGCCATTAGCGCAAGGCATTAAATTTGATTTGTAGAAATATATTTCATTAAAAAAGGAAAGCCTTGCAAGTATACTCACTCCATTTAGGTTTTCGGGAATCCAAGATTTCACTACCTAAGTTAACCGATTAATAATCAATCATTTAGCATTATTTTTCTTGATGTTGTCAATACTATTTTGTATATTTATAGTGCT
>CAZFUX010000273.1:0-2529 GCA_964522085.1 uncultured Aequorivita sp. | reverse complement strand
AAGATTTATCCTGTATAGTGTTTTTAGAAAACAATTTTGTACAGTCTATTTATTTGGATCCATCTAGCTCTCAAACTGAATTTGAAAAGAAAATTCATGCCATGAAAAGAAATAGTAGCTTAAATGATTTAGTAGGTATAAAATGAAAAACACTATAGATGCTTTGAACAGTGTTGAAGGTATTAACGGAGTATTTCTTTGTTCTGATGAAGGAACCCTCATTGAATTTTCAGCTTCTGCTGTATATGATGAAGAAACGCTTTCGCAAGCGTCTTCTGTAGTTGCACGTGCAACTGAATCAATATCTGTGCAACATGACAATTGTGACACTATGATTGCTCATTTTAAAGAGGGTCAATTAATCATGTTAAAAATAGATAATCATATTCTCTGTGTTATCACTAATGCTGGGGCAAATATGCCATTTTTAAATGTTGCAATTAAGGTTGCTAAAAAGAAGTTAATGCGGCGGTTTGATGGAAACACAAGCTCCATGGGCGTTAGTTCTTCTATTAGTGGTTCATCAAAATCTTCTCTTGGTATGCATTCGTCTTTTGTTCCGCATAATCCCAAACAGGCATCATCAATGGCAAATTCTGGGTTCCCTTCAGATTCAGAATTACTGTGGTCTGGAATGGGTGCCTCAGGGATGAATTCGTCTGCTGTTTCAGTTGCAGATAAAAATTCATCACAAATGTTAACAAAGTTGAGTCAAGCATTAGCGGAAATTGTTGGACCAATGGCTAAAGTATTTGTAAAAGAAGCCGTTTATAAAATATGTGCAATGGAACCGTTTTCAATGCAGCATTTAAAAATGCTGTTAAAAGAGCTTGAAGAACAACACATTACCGAACCGGATGAAATTAAGAAGTTTAGACAGTGTATTTATAAATAATAAAGATAGAGGAGGAGTTATATGATTTCAATTATTAAAAAAAAGTTAAGTTTAAAAATTTCAATTTTGTTGGCTTTTGTTATGGTTTTATTGATTATTCCAGTTGCATTTTGGATTATTTCTACTCAAACAGCTGCATTAGAAGAGCTTACATTGGAAAAGGCTAAGTTAGCGGCAAACAATGGTGCAGAGACATACTCAATGATTTTAGAAAATTCCATAGAAAATGGAATACTTACGGTTAACGACGTATTCGATGTTGATTATAAGGAAATCAAAGGGTATAACTGGGGGGACAACCCTAAATTACATACTAAATATGACTTTTATACAGACAAAACTGCAATTGTTTTCTTAGATAGTATGTTGTCAAATCCCGACTTTATCTACGCTATAGGTCAAGATATTAATGGATATGTTCCTACTCATAATACTATTTATCAAAAGCAAATTACAGACGATCCGGGAAAAGATATAAAAGGAAACAGAACTAAACGAATCTTCAAAGATTCTGTTGGTAAACAGGCATCGTTAAATGAAAAGCTTGGGTTTCAACAAATTTATTCAAGAGATACAGGAAATATATTGTGGGATGTGTCATCTCCTGTGTATGTAAAAGGAAAACATTGGGGATGCTTTAGAATTGGTGTTTCAATGGAGAGAATTGTTAGTCGGAAAAATTCTATGCTCCTAATGTTGCTTGGATTGCTTGTTGCATTCGCATTGTTAATTACAGTTACAATTTTTATTTTAGTTAAAAAGTCTGTTAAACCCATCGAAGAATTAACACAGGTCGCCAAAGATATTAGCTTAGGAAAAAAACTCGAAGAAAAAATCAAATCTCAAAGTGAAGATGAAATTGGTAGCTTAACTAAAGCAATTGACAGGTTACGATTAAGTTTAAAAGCTGCAATGGAACGCTTAGGTGAATAAAAATTACAAGGAGAATGATATGAAAAGAAAAATAATAATATATATAAGCGTTTTAGGTTTATTTCTAACTGTTCTATCAGGGACAATATCAAGCCAATTCCAAAGGTCTGATTCAGTATCAAAAAAAAGGCAAACTACTTTATCAGCTGAAGATACAAAACTTGATAAAAAAGACAGACTTATTATTTCTATAGCAAAAGAATTTGCAAAAGAAATTAAAACAAAAATGAAGAAATGGCTAAGTAGTAATGAAATATCTGAAGACAAGTTATTTAGTTATTTGTATTATCCGATAGCAGATACAAATCCTAAAAAATTCAATACAGATTATGATAAACTATCAGACCGAGATATACAAAACATTTTAGAAGCATATCTTATTAAAGACTCTGATATTATCTATACATTGTTAACTGATAAAAATGGATATATCCCTACACACAATAAAAAATATAGCCAGCCACTTACAGGAAATAGAGCAAAAGATTTGGTTAATAACAGAACTAAACGTATTTTTGCAGATAAAACAGGTCTTGCTGCAGCACGTAATAAAAAACCATATCTTATTCAATTATACAAACGAGATACCGGACAGATATTAATAGATTTATCGATTCCTATCTATATTGGGAAACGACATTGGGGTGCCATTCGTATCGGATATTTGAAATAATAAAACGTTTCTTTCATTACAGGCTTCA
>CAZFUX010000272.1:0-2585 GCA_964522085.1 uncultured Aequorivita sp. | reverse complement strand
CATAATTTAAAATACGAAAAAACTAATGGGGAAACAAAAGGATAAGCATATAAATTAATATAAAAATGAAAAGACAAACCACTATTCTACTTGCGTTAATTTTTGCGTCAATTACGCTTCAAGCACAGAGCAAAAAAGAATTAGATAAAAAATCAATTAAAGATATATGTGGCTGCTACGAAGTTACTTTTAACTTCGCTGAAACCTTCAATTATAGTAAAGATTCACTTTACAAACCCTCACACAATGAAATTTCTTCTGCATTGGAATGGGCAGAAATGATTACTGATGAAGATAATACTATCGTTATTCAGCATTTACTTCAAGTGGGCAACCCAGCAGAACCTATGGTTATAAAACACTGGCGCCAAGATTGGGAATATGAAAACACCGATTTTTATACCTACAACGCCAACAATAACTGGAAGTATGAAAAAAAACCAGCGACTGAGGTAAAAGGGCAATGGACCCAAAAAGTATATCAAGTAGATGATAGTCCGCGTTATGAAGGTTCGGGCAGTTGGGTTCACGTTGATAATAAAAGTTATTGGGAAAACACTAGCGATGCACCATTGCCTAGACGCGAATACACAACCCGTAGTGACTACAATTTAACAGTACGCGGCAACCGTGTTGAAATTACAGATTTCGGTTGGATACACGACCAAGACAATGAAAAAGTAGTCCGTGAAACTGGAAAGGAAGACGTAATTTTGGCAAAAGAAAAAGGTTACAACACCTACGTAAAAGTAGATGACAGCCGTTGTGCTGTTGCTGCAAAATGGTGGAAAGATAATGCTGAAAAATGGGCGCTTGTTCGTGATAAATGCGACCAAGTGTATGCAAGAGACAAAGACCTTTCTTTAGAAGAAAAAGTAGACAACAAACCTCTTTACAAATTTTTGTTTGAAAATGAGGGCTATAATGATATGGCCGCAATTGATGGTGTTATTGATTCTTTTGTAAAGAAATAAATATTTTATAAATCTCCAAACTCCTCCCCATTATAAGGTAAGAGTTTGGAGATATTTTCAAATATATTAAATAAAAAAACTATGAAACTCATCATCAAAACCTTGCTCTTTTTAATAACATTTACTTCGTTTGCGCAGGAAAAAAATATTTTTATAGACCGAACATTTTGGAAAGAAAACCCAAGTTTGGAAACCGTTAAACAGAAAATTTCAGAAGGTAATGATGCAACAGCACTCAATGAAAATGGTTTTGACGCTACTGTTTATGCGATTATTGAAAAAGCTAATGACGATGTTATAGCTTATTTATTAACGCTTGACGGGAATGCCGTTGACAAACGCACCCACGACAGTCGTATTTACTTACATTGGGCCGCTTATGCAGGAAAAAAGGAAATAGTGAAAACCCTATTAAATATGGGCTCTTCCATTTCAGCTTTAGACAGCCACTCTGCTACACCCCTTGTTTTTGCTGCTGGTTCTGGTTTGACAGATTCTAAAATCTATGATTTATTTATCGCAAAAGGAGTCAATCTTGCCGAAGAGAAAAATGAAAATGTTGCAAATACGCTTCTTCTTGCAGCTCCTTTTTTAAATGATTTAAAGGAAACAGAGTATTTTATTAGCAAAGGAATTTCATTGAATAGTACCGACAAAGAAGGCAACGGCATCTTTAATTACGCCTCGAAAAGAGGAAATATTGAATTTTTAAAGGCGCTTGTAAATAAAGGTGTTGATTATAAAACCCTAAATAAGAATAACAGAAATGCTTTCCTATTTGTTGCACAAGGAACAAGAGGTTACGAAAATAAGTTTGAGGTTTATGAGTATTTAAAAAGCATTGGCTTGAATCCAAATGTAGTTACAAAAGATGGATATACCCCTTTGCACCGCTTGGCTTATGCAAATTCTAATAAAGCAATATTTGAATTTTTCATTACTGCCGGCGCAGATGTAAACCAAAAAGATGCTGATGAAAACACACCGTTTTTGAATGCAAGTTCTAGGAATACTTTAGAAATAGTACAACTACTTTCTACAAAAGTAAAAGATTATAATACAGCCAATAAAAAAGGTCAAACTGCCCTTCTGCTTGCTGTTGGCAGTAACAGTGCTGAGGTTGTTGAATTTCTATTGCAAAAAGGAGGTGATGTTATGGCAAAAGATACCAGTGGAAATACTGCGGCATACTATTTGGCAGAATCTTTCAATGCAAAGAAAACTGAACAATTTGAAAGCAAACTAAAGATGCTCCAAGAAAAAGGTGTAAAACTGAATACTATACAAGCAGACGGTAATACTCTTTATCATTTTGCAGCTAAAGAAAACAATCTTGTATTGTTAAAAAGTCTTTCAGGTTTTGACATTCCCGTAAACGCTAAAAACGATGAAGGCTTAACCGCTTTACATCAAGCTGCTATGAAAGCTGAAGATGCTGAAATGATGAAATATTTAATTTCCATCGGTGCCGACAAAAATATTAAAACTGATTTTGAGGAAACAACTTATGATTTAGCAAGCGAAAACGAGTTGTTGCAAAAAGAAAATGTAGCATTAAATTTTTTAAAATAATATGAAGAAGATTTTTAAAATAGTTCCAGCTTTATTCAT
>CAZFUX010000271.1:0-2612 GCA_964522085.1 uncultured Aequorivita sp. | reverse complement strand
CCAATTGAAGTCCTAAATAATAAGTGTGTTGCACTTATGGGTTGAACTCAGCATTCTTTATTATTCCTTCTATTTGGATTAATCAAAACCAAAATTATCGAACCAATCATTTTCAATGAGTCCAAAATTTCTATTGTTACTTTCTTTCAAAAAAATCTGTTTTTAACTTAGCTATTCTTAAATCATCCTCTCTCCCGCTTCTCCTTTTGCTGTGCATCCACAACCGCTACGGCGCTCATATTTACTATTTCATCTACGCTGGCACCTAATTGTAAAATATGAACGGCTTTGCGCATCCCTAACATAATTGGCCCGATGGATTCTACATTGTTAATCTCTTTCAGCAATTTATATGTGCTATTTGCAGACTCAAGGTTTGGAAAAACTAACGCATTCACTTTTTTACCTGCCAATTTTGAAAAGGGAAATTTCTTTTGAAGCATGTCTGGATTTAAAGCGAAATCTGCCTGTAATTCACCATCAAGAATCATATCTGGATTACTTTTATGTATCAACTCTACAGCCTCACGCACTTTTGTAGCTTTTGGATCTTTGGAAGAACCGAAGTTGGCATACGAAATCATTGCAATTACTGGTTGCATCCCAAACATTTTCATAGTATAATTGGTCATTTGCGCAATCTTTGCAAGCTCCTTTGCAGTTGGATCTATATTGATAGAAGTATCTGAAATAAACAAAGGACCACGTTTGGTAAGCATTAGATTAGTAGTTGCCACTTTAGAAACACCTTCAAACCTGCCAACGGTTTCAAAAACAGGCACTACTACTGTTGGATAGGAACGTGCGTAACCTGAAATCATACAATCTACATCGCCTTCGCTTAGCATCATACCCGCAAAATAGTTTCGCTCACGAACTAATTTTTCTGCTGTGTAAAGTGATATACCGCTTCTTCTTCGTTTTTCCCAAAGTTTTTGAGCGTAATGCTTCAATTTATTAGCATTTTCATCGTTTTTTGGGTCTATGATTTCTATTTCGGCTTCAAAATCTATCTGCTCCATTAATTCTAAGATGATTTCTTTTCTTCCCAATAAAATAGGAATTCCGATACCTTCTTCAAATACTATTTGCGCAGCTTTTAGCACATCTAAATGATCTGCTTCAGCAAAAACAATACGTTTAGGGTTCAGTTTTGCGCGGTTTAGCAACAAACGTACAATCTTGTTGTCGCTGCCCATGCGTTCCGTAAGTTCATCTTGGTATTTTTCCCAATCAGTAATTTGTATGGTTGCCACGCCGCTTTCCATGGCTGCTTTTGCTACTGCTGGCGGAACGGCGGTTATAAGTCGTGGATCGAACGGTTTTGGGATAATGTAGTCTTTTCCAAAACCCAATTTTGTTTCACCGTATGCTATATTTACTTGCTCTGGCACGGCTTCTTTTGCAAGATCGGCCAATGCTTTTACGGCCGCCATTTTCATGGCTTCATTAATTTTTGTAGCACGAACATCCAAAGCGCCACGGAAAATAAACGGAAAACCAAGCACATTATTTACTTGATTAGGATGATCGCTGCGACCAGTTGCCATTATAATATCCTTTCGTGTTTTTACAGCCAAATCGTATTCAATTTCAGGGTCAGGATTTGCCATTGCAAATACAATAGGATTTGGCGCCATGCTTAGTAACATTGCAGGGGTAACAATATCTTTTACAGAAAGACCTAAAAAAACATCAGCATTTACCATAGCTTCGTCCAGGGTATCAATTTTTCTATGGGAAGCAAACTCAACTTTTTCTTCGGAAAGACTTTCGCGGTCATTACGGATAACGCCTTTGCTATCCAGCATTACAATATTTTCATTCTTTGCGCCAAAGGCTTTGTAAAGTCGCGTACACGAAACAGCCGCCGCTCCCGCACCACTTATTACTATTCTAGCTTCTTCAATTTTTTTCTCTGATATTTCTAATGCATTTAGTAAAGCCGCAGCAGAAATAATTGCCGTACCGTGCTGGTCGTCGTGCATTACCGGAATATTTAGCTCTGCCTTTAGTCTTCTTTCAATTTCAAAAGCTTCGGGTGCTTTAATGTCTTCAAGGTTTATTCCACCGAAAGTTGGTGCTATGTTTTTTACTGTGGCAATAAACTCTTCAATATTTTCAGTACCAACCTCAATATCAAAAACGTCTATATCTGCAAAGATTTTGAAGAGTAAGGCTTTGCCTTCCATTACCGGCTTGGAAGCTTCGGCACCAATATTTCCCAAACCTAAAACGGCTGTTCCGTTTGAGATTACTGCAACTAGATTGCCTTTATTTGTGTATTTATATGAATTTTCAATATTTTTTTCAATCTCCAAACAAGGTAATGCGACACCGGGCGAGTATGCCAAACTAAGATCGCGTTGAGTAGAATAACCCTTGGTGGGAATTACCTCAATCTTTCCAGGCCTAGGTTTTGCATGATATAAAAGTGCTTCTCTGCGTTTGCTCATATTTCAGTACTACTTAAGTTTAAAAATCTCGATTCAGTAGAATCGGCGATAGTATTTCAAAGGTAAACGTTTTGGAATAATCGAAAGCAAGAATTAGCGTTTAGGTGTTAAGTTTCACAAGGTTGTTGTGTTAAGTTGACAACTTGTTTACCTTTC
>CAZFUX010000270.1:0-2633 GCA_964522085.1 uncultured Aequorivita sp. | reverse complement strand
AATTTCATAATTTAAAACACGAAAAAACTAATGGGGAAACAAAAGGATAAGCATAAAAAATTATGAAATACTATTTTTCAATCTGAGCAATCAAGAGACCTCTATTGCACAGCTGCCGATGTATCTGTAAGTGTATTCATAAAAACAATCAAGGCATCTATTTCCCGTTGCGATAACTCAAGATGGGTATCTGGAAGCGTTTGGTTGGTTACCTTTACTCCCATTCCAGCACCGCCCCCTTGGTTGTAAAAATCTAGCACTTGTGGCAATGTTTCGTAAGCTCCATTATGAAAATAGGGAGCTGTTTTTTCAATATTTCTAACTGTGGGTGTTTTAAAAGATTTTTCATAAATCCAAGCAGCTTCGCTAGCGATTCCGTTTTTCCAGCGACCTTCATCTGTATCTAGTTCTTTTTCTTCGGAAATCGGACTTTTTAAAACACCCAAAATTTCAGTTTCGGTTTCTATATATAATGGAGGAACCAAGCCAGCGAATGTGGGTGCAAAATGACAGGTAGCACAAGCTCCTTTTCCCATAAAAATATTAAAGCCTTCTTTTACTTCGTTACTTATGGAATTGATTTCCCCACGAGCATATTGATCAAATTCGCTATTGAAAGATTGTAACGAAAGTACATAAGAGGTCAACGCTTTTGCTAAATTTTGACGATTGATATTTTCTTTTCCGAAAACTTCTTCAAACTGTTTACGATAGGCTACTGACGTTTTTAGCTTTTGTGAAATTTGAGAATAAGCGGTATTGAATTCTTTAGGATTAAAAATTACGTGCTCTACTTGCTGTTCTAAGGTGAATGCTCTAGAGTCGTAAAAAAATCGTTTTGCATAGACTGCATTTAATAGTGTTGGCGAATTCCGAAGTACGGTGATTCCTTCAACATTACTAAGAGATTTAATTTCTCCATCCGTAAAAGCGAGATCAGGACTGTGGCAACTTGCGCAACTCATTGTATTATTCCCACTTATTAAAGTATCGTAAAAAAGTGTTTCCCCTAATTTTTTCAATTTTTGAGAATCTTCATTCTCCTGCAGTTGTGTGTAGAAATAAGGGTCTAAGAAATCTAGCGCAAAAATACTGGTGCTTTTTGGGTTCCAAGCAGTATGGTTTTTTAAATTTTCTGTGTTAATTTTAATAGGCAACTCGCCCAAAGCTGCATATAACGGGTCTATATATTTTATAAGAAACGATAGTCTATCAAAGGTTTCAAAAGATATATTTGCTTCCAGTTGGGCGATGGCGCCTTCAAATAAAGCGAGTATCTGTTTACTTTTTAGATATTCTTGAGCAAAGGGTTCGTCTTCGATAAGTGCTTTCATTGCAGTCAACGACACGGAAGCTTCTTGTAGTCCATTGGCAGAACCTGGCGTGTCAAAACCAGTTACACCTAAGGTAAAAATACGTACCAATTGCAATCGTGCTGCCAAAATTAAATCTTCTGGAGTCGGTTTTGTTTGCTTTAAGGCGTTCGCTACTAGATTAAATTCAGCTTTTACTTTTTTGGATAGTGCGGCAATTTGCACTTTTTCTTCGGAAGGATTTTCGGCATAAATTAATTCGTCTAACACTTGTAATCCTTCTGGAGGAATTACTGTTGGTTGATTTCCAGATTTTGATATTTTTAGTAATGGCGCTCCGTTTAAATGTTTTCCCGTAAATTCCGGATTGTAGTAGGCTACGTAAAATTCAATTCTTTTGTATGAGAGTCGTGCATTGGTCAATACTGTCTGCAACGAATCTGCCGAAACTTGACCTCGTTTAAAAGCTGTTGCTGTTTTATCTAATTTTTCTAAGGCAACGCTCGTCGTATTTAAATAGTTAGCTAGTTTTTCAGGGTTCACGGTGTATACATCCCCAGAAGTACAACTACTAAGTATTACACTAACAATAAAGTCTAAAATTAAAGTAAAAGAAGTGTAATTCTTATGCACAGCGAGATAAATTTTTCCAAACTTAAACCTTCTACCATCTAAAGTTGTTACCTATATATTATGAAATGTTTATATGAGTGCATGCTACAAAGTCAACCGCATTTCCAAAAATGCAATAGATTGGAAATGGGCTGGAACGGATATATTTTTTTTGAGTTTATTTTCATCTCTGAAGAGAAGTAAATACAAGGCAAACAAGGTGATAAATAGATTTACCTTCTTAATTTAAGTAGCTTTTAACGCTTAAGAAAATTTACGTTTCAACTTTACGACAGCCAAACAAACCTTTTTGTATTCTGCTATGCATTTGAGTTTGTTTTTTTTAGGGAGCGTCTTTTTGAATTAAAGCGATAATACAAATTTATATTCTCAAAATTCCCGCTATATTATTATATTGCAGGTTATCATTTGAAAAAAAATACTGTGAAATTACTACGTCTACTTCTTATCTTTTTATCCGTTCCGCTTTTCGCACAACAAGGAGGAATGTGGATTCCTTCACTTTTAGAAGGAATGAACGAAACTGAAATGACCAATCTTGGAATGAAAATGACCGCCCAAGATATTTATGATATTAATAATGCTAGTTTAAAAGACGCTGTGCCCCATTTTAATGGTGGCTGTACTTCTGAAGTTATACTCACTACACATAGGAACCCGAAAAATCGGGTTTAATAATTTGAAAAT
>CAZFUX010000269.1:0-2639 GCA_964522085.1 uncultured Aequorivita sp. | reverse complement strand
TTGCAAATCCTGCCCTGTAAAAGACTCGTGTACCAAAGCCAAATATCAAAGAATATACTAGGGCAACAAGTTTTCACAAACAAGTTTTCAGAAAAAAATATTAATCTAAACCTTCAGCTTGCGCAAGGCGTATATATGGTAAAGGTTTCAGCAGATGATAGTTCAGTTACTAAACGGATTATTATTGAGTAATTTTTATTTTTTTTATTTTTAAAAGTCCAAGACATTTAAGTGTTTCTTGGACTTTTTTTATTTGGTATATTTGGTAAACTTTATTTTTTAAGAAACATGAAACAGCTCTACTTTAATAACCTCCTATTAATAGCATTCTGTGTTTCTGCTGTTGTTTTTAACTTTCACTCGGTCAGTTCTCAGAATAAAAAGGTTAAAGACACAACCTATTTTACTTCTTACCCAGACAAGATCGTGGTAAAGGCAAATGTAGACACACAGACAGATACTTACATTTTACGAGAACGAGTAGAGGATGATAGGTTTGAGATAGCGACAAACAATCAGTTTAGGCTCTTCCTATCTTTTGATTATAAGTTTGTGGGTTTCAGCTTTGGCTTTGCTCCAAAATTTTTTGCTGCTAATGATGAAGATAATCTAAAAGGCAAATCTGCATTTACCCATTATAAAATCAAATTCTACTTCGGGAAATTTGTACAAGGGGTGGAGTACCGAAAAACAAACGGCTATTACGTAGTAAACACAGGCGATTTCATTGACGATTGGCAGAAAGGTGAAGATCCGTATCTACAATTTCCCGATCTTAAAAATACCTTGTTTGGTTTTAGCACTTCCTATATACTTAATGATAGATTTTCTTACCGAAACCTAAATAACCCAACCGAATGGCAACGCAAAAGCGCAGGTAGTTTCGTGCCAACACTTTATTATAATTATAGTAGGCTGTCCAATAAATATTTAGATGAAAAAAGCGCTGAAAGCCAATATAATATTCGCCTTGCGCTCAGTTATTATTACACATTGGTATTAGCAGAAAAATGGTTTATAACTCCCAGTCTATCGCCATCTGCAGGCGTTCGGTTTTCAGATTATAAGGATCCGGATGCTCTTGGTAATAACGTCCGAGAGAAAAATACACACTTTACTCGCGCACTGGATGGTGGACTGCAACTGGGCTATAACAGTCCAAGAGTTTTTGTAGGCGCTAACCTCAATTTTTATGCAAACTGGTATAATGAAGACAGCAAAAGTAGTGTGCAAAACGACCAGATTTACGGCCTTTTCTATGTGGGTTACCGCTTTGGTGCGCCCAGATTTATAAAACGACCTGTTGAAAAAGCAGAAGACAAGATGCATGAGGAATTGAAATTTTTAGAGAAGAAGATAGAAGAATAACTAGCATTTATCCGAAGCCAGCACAACCGCAAAACTGGAAGAGGAAAACACAATATTGGCTGTTAGTTGGAATTTGTTGAAGGGAGTGATTCAGAAATAAAGAAGATTTTTGGTACATTTGATTGTAAGGAATTATAAACACTATTCTTTTCATCCTTTTTTATAACCAATGTGTTAAAACGAATAAATATGAAAATAATAAAATTAAAGCCTTAGGCCTATCTTATACAGATAATGATAATAAGCTTCAGCTAGTAGAATATTCTTTAGATGGAGAAATCTTAAACACTAAATTTTATGGAATTGACCCTAGTAAAAATGATAGGGTTCAAGATTATAAATTTGACACAAACGGAAATTTATATTTAATAAAGGATATCACTCTGTCAAATGATCTTGTATCTACAATTATTCAAAAATATGATGTGAACGCTAATGTTATTTGGGAAAATGAAATTGTAGGGAGCGGGGACACATCCTATTTGACGGGTAGTCTAGAATTACTTAATGACAATCAAATATTCATTTCAGGTGAGAAGGGTATACTTTTAACTGGTAATATGGAACAATTTGTTATTTCATAGAATAGTGATGGAGTGTTACTGTGGCAGTTAGATTTACCCGAAATTGAATTTTTTACTTCAAATATAACGGCCTATAACAATAATGTAATTGTTTTTGGATTTAACGAATACCCATTTCATTCTAAGATAACCATTGAACCTGATGGAACAAAAACCGTAGTTGGCAATATTGAATTTATTAGAGGATTGAGTAATATATTTGTTGATGAAAGTTTAGGGATTTTTGCAACTCATGGATCACTTTATTGGTTAACTAAATTAAATAGCACAGGGCAAGTGGTTTGGTCTACGCTATATGATGACCAAATTCAAGGACTGGGCCTGGAAAAAATAAATGCTTTTATAAAAGATGACCAAGGAAATATCTTTGTAACAGGACATTTTCCTGGTGACGATTCTGCGAACTCTTCAGATATTTATTTGGATTTTCTAACCTTAAAATTAAACAGTGATGGAGAAATTATCTGGGAAAATAAATATAATAGAAGTATAGATAGTGGTGAGGAAGCTTTTGATTTAGCTCTAAAAAACGGCTATATCTATGTTTGCAGTGAGTCTAGTAATGATGGAATAGGAACTGATCATGATTTTGTTGTACTTAAAATGAATGCTTTAAATGGCGAAGAAACCACACAATATATACTCACTACACATAGGAACCCGAAAAATCGGGTTTAATAATTTGAA
>CAZFUX010000268.1:0-2651 GCA_964522085.1 uncultured Aequorivita sp. | reverse complement strand
CATAACAGTAAGACACGAAATTTACAAGAAATCGACTAGCCCGTGCAACGGTCTTTATCTATGACTTATATACGGGTGATCTTACGTTTTGATATGTCTTTGGTGTTTATAAAATATCTTTCAATCGCAACTGCAAACTCACATTCCCCTGCCATTCGTTTTCATCAATACAATAGGCTGCTTTAAATGGTTTTCCGCTGCAAGCAATATCGCTTTTTTCAGCCATATTAAAACCGATTCCTGTAAATTGATTGCTATTGCCCTGCTTCACCACAACGCGCAGGTGCGTTTTGTCTTCACCCACACATTTTCCCCAACCTGTGTCATTTAGATTTTGGGTCATAAAAGTAGGTGTCATATTTCCAGGGCCAAAGGGGGCAAATTGTTTTAATATTCTGAAAAATTTAGGGGTAATTTCATTCAAATCTATTTCGGCGTCTATTTTAATTTCTGGAATTAATAGTTGCGGGTCTATAGTTTCTGAAACCACGCGTTCAAATTCATTTTTAAAATTATCGAAATCTTTTTCATGCATCGTTAAACCCGCTGCATACATATGGCCGCCAAACTGTTCAATGTGTTCTGAACAGCTTTCCAAAGCGTTGTAAACATCAAAACCTTTTACAGATCTGGCCGAAGCCGCTAACTTTTCGCCACTTTTTGTAAAAACCAAGGTTGGACGATAATAAGTTTCCGTCAATCGGGAAGCTACAATACCAATAACGCCTTTGTGCCAGTTTTCTTGATATACAATGGTAGTTTTTCGTTCTTCTTCTTTATTATTAATTATTTGCTGAAGCGCTTCTTCGGTAATCAATTTATCAGCTTCTCTACGATCCGTATTGAAACTTTCAATTTCGGCAGCATAGACTTCTGCTTTTTCCAAATCGTTTTCAACAAGTAAAGTAACGGCATGGTTGCCGTGTTTCATCCGTCCTGCAGCATTGATACGGGGTGCGATTATAAAAACCACATCGGTTATAGTAAGGGACTGCTTTTTTATTTGCTTCAGAATAGCTTTAAAACCAGTTCGTGGGTTGCTGTTAATGACTTTTAATCCATAATGCGCTAGGATTCGGTTTTCGCCTGTAATAGGCACGATATCTGCACCAATTGCTGTGGCAACAAGGTCTAAATAGAGCAACAAATCTTCAATCTGTAAGCCTCTTTTTTCAGACAATGCCTGAATCAATTTAAAGCCAACCCCACAGCCACAAAGCTCTTTGTACGGATATTCGCAATCGTCTCGTTTTGGATCGAGGACTGCAATTGCTTTCGGAATTTCCTTTCCAGGTCGGTGGTGATCGCAGATTACAAAGTCAATATTTTTTTCAGAAGCATACGTAACTTTTTCAATGGCTTTTATACCGCAGTCCAAAGCAATTATAAGTGAAAAATCGTTGTCTTCCGCAAAATCAATTCCCTTATATGAAACGCCATAGCCTTCATCATATCTGTCTGGAATATAGGTTGAAACATTTGGATAATAACTTTTTAAATAGGAAGAAAGTAGCGCTACACTTGTAGTTCCGTCAACATCATAATCTCCATAAACCAAAATATTTTCTTCAGAAGCTATTGCTTTTTCAATACGAGCAACGGCTTTGTCCATATCCTTCATTAAAAACGGATCGTGCAGATCTTCTAGACTTGGGCGGAAAAAATTTTCGGCTTCTTCAAAAGTTTCTACACCGCGCTGTATTAAAAGTGAAGCGATTAGTGGTTCAACTTTCAAGGCTTTTGAGAGTGAATCCACCTTTTCAGAATCGGGTTTTGATTTTAGGGTCCAGCGCATATACTTTGTGAGTTGTAAAAATGAATTGGTTGTGAATATTAATTATAAGGGAGAGTTGTAAAAATACAAATTCTATTTTGTATTTTGGAAGCTCAAAAAAATATTTAAAATGCCTTTAGTCACTCCACTTTCTCCAAACCACGATGCCGGTACAAAACAATTGGCAGAATTTTTCAATGAAACCCTTGGGTTTTGCCCAAATAGCGTGCTTACAATGCCGCATCGCCCTGCAATTAGCAAAGCTTTCATCAACCTCAATAAAGCCGTAATGGCGAATGAAGGGCGTGTTACTTCAGCCTTAAAAAGAATGATTGCTTGGGTAAGTAGTAACGCCACAGGCTGTCGTTATTGTCAAGCGCATGCCATTCGTGCTGCAGAACGTTATGGAGCGGAGCAAGAGCAACTTGATAATATTTGGGAATACATGACCCATTCTGCTTTTTCAGAAGCTGAACGCGCTGCTTTAGACTTTTCTTTAGCCGCCAGCCAAGTGCCAAATGCAGTAGATGAAGAAATTAAACAGAAACTCTACAAACACTGGAATGAAGGTGAAATTGTGGAAATGTTGGGTGTTATTTCACTCTTTGGCTATTTAAATCGTTGGAATGATTCTATGGGAACATCTATTGAAGATGGGGCTGTGGAAAGTGGCGAGCAGTATCTTGGGAAAAATGGATGGAATTCGGGAAAACACGGTTAAGCTTTTGCCAAAATTATCCTGATGGCGTTATTAATTTTTATGTTATGATTTCTAAAAATAAATTATTACAATTATTTGGTGGGAACAATCACTTGGTTGATAGTTATACTCACTCCATTTAGGTTTTCGGGAATCCAAGATTTCACCACCTAAGTT
>CAZFUX010000267.1:0-2666 GCA_964522085.1 uncultured Aequorivita sp. | reverse complement strand
GTTAATTTAGGTAGTGAAATCTTGGATTCCCGAAAACCTAAATGGAGTGAGTATACAAGAATTTATAAACCTTTAAAAATACACACTTTACGAACACAGCTTGTTAACAATTGTTTATGAAAAAAGCCCTGTAATAACAGGGCTTTTGAGAGTTTTCAACAAAGTATAAACTACGTGCGTTTTTCTTTGATACGGGCTTTTTTACCAGTAAGACCTCTGAAGTAGTAAATACGAGCTCTACGTACACTACCTTTTTTATTGATTTCAATTTTTTGAAGTGCTGGCATGTTAACTGGGAATATACGTTCCACACCGATAGTACCACTCATTTTACGGATTGTAAAAGTTTTGGTAATGCCTGTTCCTTTAACTTGGATTACAACACCTCTAAAAAACTGTGTTCTTGTTTTTTCACCTTCACGGATTTCGTAGTACACAGTAATAGTGTCTCCAGCTCCGAATTCAGGAAAATCTTTTTTTGTTACAAATTCGTCTTGTACAAATTTTACTAAAGCTTCCATTTTATTATTTTGATAAAGTTTAAATTAAAACAACATTCGCGGTTTTCGCCAGAGGTTGAATTAAGTGGGTGCAAAAGTAAGTAATTAATCTTATGCAGCAAGGTTTAATCTCTTTTTTTGCTGTGTAATTGATTCTAAATTATTTAGAATCAATTATCCATTTATTAATCTTTTTGTCAAGCAATTCCAGAGGTATACAACCTGTCTCTAAAACTTGATTGTGGAACTCTGCAATTTCGAATTCGTCACCCAATTCTTTTTCTGCTTTGTGGTGCAATTCTAAAATCTTTAGCGGGCCTAATTTATAAGACAAGGCTTGTCCGGGGTTTGCCATATAGCGTTCTATTTCTGAAATGATACTTGCTTCTGGTTCAGCTTCATTTTCCAAACAATATTGAATAGCCTGTTCGCGTGTCCAACCTTTGGAGTGCATTCCAGTATCAACAACTAAACGTATTGCACGGTGCATTTCGGCACCTAACATTCCGAAGTATTGATATGGATCTGTGTAAAGGCCAAGTTCTTTGCCAAGCGATTCGCTGTAGAGTGCCCAACCTTCACCATAACCACTGTAGAAAAGTGTTTTGCGAAACATTGGCAATTCGTCATTTTCTTGTGTTAATGAAATTTGGTAATGATGTCCCGGAATGGCTTCGTGTAAAAATAATGATTCGTCGCTGTAAACATTGTATTCCGAAGCATTTGGAATGGGAACGTAAAAAATTCCAGGTCGTGCGCCATCTAAACTACCAGAGTTATATTCAGCGCTTGCAGAACTTTCACGGAATTTTTCAGTTTGTTTTACTTCAAAAGCTGTTTTCGGTTTTTTGTCGAAAAGCACTTCCAGTTTTGGTTTCATCGTTTCATAAATAGTATTGTAATGATCGATAATTTGTTGCGGTTCTTTGTACGGCATCAATTCTTTATTGGTTCGTACAAAATTGAAAAATGCTTTCAAATCGCCTTTAAAACCAATCTGTTCTTTCACTTTTTCCATTTCAGAAGAAATGCGTGCCACTTCACTTAAACCCAATTGGTGGATTTCATCGGCGGTCATTTCTGTAGTTGTATACAGTTTTATTTGGTGTTTGTAATAAGCTTCTCCGTTTGGTGTTTCTGCAATTCCAGTGGTTGTTCTTCCAGCTTTTAAATAATCGTCAGCCATAAAATCGTGAACACTTTGATAGGCTGGGATAATTTTTTCAGAAACTATTTTTGAATATGCTTCAGTAAGTTGCTTTTTATCTTCTTCGGAAAAAGTTTCGGGGAAGTTTTTTATAGGTGAATAAAATAAGTTTTGCTCAAGATTAGGTTCGGTCATTGCTTTTAACTGCGGAATCACTTTTACGATTAATGACTTTGGAAGCACATAGCCTGCTGCCATTCCTTCTTTCATTCGGGTTTCGGTAGAATTCATCCAAACCACATAACCGTCCAAACGCTTTAACCAATTGTTATAATCTTCTACTGTTTTAAAAGGCTGTGCGCTACTGCCGCTTGCCAATTGCCCCATTACCAAATTAACTGTCCACATTTGGTTGATTGGTAAATAAGTGTTGTTTTTAAAAGTAAGCGTTTCTAAATTGATGTTGCATTCCCAAAGTAGAACATCTTTGCTCATCTTTTCGGTTTCACTTAAATCTGCATCTTTAAACTTTGAGGCTTCTTCTTTGTATTTTGTGAAATAGGTTTTCATTTCAGCAGCATATTCATCTGAAAGGAAATTCGGGAAGCTATCATTATAGCGGGTATCTCCCGAAAATGTTGCGTTTAACGGATTTAACTTTAAACCTTCATCATAATAATTATCTAGCATTTTACTGAAATCTGCGCTCACGGTGTTTTCTTTTTCTTTTGATTCGTTTTTACATGCTACGAAAAGGACTACTGCGAGTAGGATTGTTATGATTTGGTTGGTTTTCATTGTATGTTGGTTTTATGGTATAAATTATATGCACTATTTCTTTGCTAAAAATTCTTTCGCCGTTAAAACTGGAATTTTTGAGTTTTTAAAATCTTTTTTATTACGAGTAATAATGATATCAATTTGATTTTCCATAGCTGAATATACTCACTCCATTTAGGTTTTTGGGAATCCAAGATTTCACTACCTAAATTAACCGATTAATAATCAATTATTTAGCG
>CAZFUX010000266.1:0-2749 GCA_964522085.1 uncultured Aequorivita sp. | reverse complement strand
GTCGCCGCCTTCCTTTAAAGACCCAATCATTTATTTGATTGGGTCTTTTTTTATGGAATAAAACGAAATATTCTACCACAACTTTTGTGAATGCCACGTTTTCTTTCTCAAACTTCCAGAATTCGATTACAATTTCTTATATTTTTCAGTATATTTATTTTACACTAAAAAGTATACTAAACCCTGTAAAAATGCTGAAAAATCCTGAAATAGATTTAGCGTGGGATTTCGCTAATAATACCGATAGAACTTTTTTTTTGACAGGGAAAGCAGGTACAGGTAAGACTACTTTTCTTCACAAACTAAAAAATGAGTCCTTAAAAAGATTGGTTGTTGTTGCGCCTACTGGCGTTGCGGCAATCAATGCAAGGGGAGTAACTATTCATTCTTTTTTTCAGTTGCCGTTTGGACCCATATTACCCGAAACCGAAAACCTTCGAAATGATTTATTTTCAAAAAAATTTAGTAAAACTAAAATCAATATCATCAAATCATTGGATTTGCTGATTATTGATGAAATAAGTATGGTTCGTGCAGATGTATTGGATGGAATTGATCAGGTACTACGAAGATTTCGGGATAGGAGCAAACCTTTTGGTGGCACCCAATTGTTGATGATTGGCGATTTACAACAACTTTCGCCCATAATAAAAGATGATGAATGGCAACTTCTGAAGAAATATTATAATACTGGATTTTTCTTTGGAAGCAATGCTTTTCAGCATTCAAATGCCTTATGCATTGAACTGAAACATATCTACAGGCAGGAAAGTGAAGATTTCATAAAAATATTGAATGAAATACGAAATGATACGTTGACTCCTGAGTCCTCCGAAGTGCTCAACAAACGTTGCCAACTTGATTTTACTGCAGATGCAGACGAAGGATATATTACCCTGACAACCCATAACAACCGTGCTGACAGGATAAATGCTGTTGCCTTGAAAAAGCTGAAGGGTAAAAGTTATATTTATGAAGCAGAAATAGAGGGTAAATTTCCTGAATATACCTATCCCACACATTTGGAATTGGAGCTTAAAGTGGGCGCGCAGGTTATGTTTATTAAAAATAATAGTTCCCCAGAAAAACGTTATTTCAACGGTAAGATTGGAACTATTTTAAGTTTAGAAAATGATGAAGTGGTGGTTCGGTGCCCAGGCGACGATTTCAATATTGTAACCACCTCGGAAGCGTGGAAAAACATTAATTATTCTATCCAGCAAGAAACCAAGGAGATTGTGGAAGATGAAGTAGGTTCTTTTACACAGATTCCGTTACGGTTGGCTTGGGCTATTACCATCCATAAAAGCCAAGGTCTCACTTTTGAAAAAGTAATCATTGATGCTGGCAAGGCTTTTGCACACGGTCAAACCTATGTTGCCTTGAGCCGTTGTAAAACGCTGGAAGGCATTGTTTTGAATGCGCCGCTCAGTCAAAAAAGTATTATAAACAATCATGAAGTTGCTTTCTTTAGTAAAAATGCGGAAGAGAATCAGCCCGATTCCGCTATTCTAAAAGCTTCTCAAGTAGGTTATCAACTGAACCTGATTGATGAAATTTTTAATTTTTATTCTTTTTTACATCCCGTTGAGCGGATTATTGATGCTTCTTACAAGAACAGCGGTGGTATTCAAGGAAATTTAGTTGAACATTTAACCATTCTGAAAGAAAAAGGAGTAACCGAATTTTTAAAAGTTAATACCTCTTTTAAATCGCAACTTTATAAATTAAGCAAAACTGCTGCGCCGGAAAATAATGCTGCATTGCAGGATCGTTTTAAAAAAGCTGTTGCTTATTTTGAAACGCAGACTGAAAATTTCATAAAAAAACCTTTGGATGAATTGAACTTTACTACAGACAACAAGGCTGTAAAAAAGGAAATTGAAAACCATCTGGAAACCCTAGAAAATCTATTGGCTATTAAATTTTTCTGTTTTAAAGGGTTGAAAGAAGGTTTCAAAACTTCGGATTACTTGTCGTTGAGAGCTAAGGGACTACTTCAAAAGGAAGAAAAACCAAAGCGACAGAAAAAGGAATTTGTTGCTTCAACAGAACATCCTGTTTTGTTTGAAAGACTTCGCAATCTTCGTACACAATTTTCAGATGAAGAAGTTATTGCACCTTATCAGATTTTTACACAAAAAGCACTCTTTGAAATGTGCCAGGCTTTACCTGTAAATTCAAAGCAATTGCGAGCCATAGCTGATATAGGCAAAGTAAGACTGGCAAAATATGGTGTTGAAATATTGAAAATCATAAACGATTACTGTGAAGAAAACAATGTAGTACCAAAAGCAGAAATCGCAATAATTCAGAAGAAAAGCAATACAATGCAAATTTCATATGAACTCTTCAAAAATGGGAATAGCATTTTAGAAATTGCGAAAAAACGAAATTTCACCACAGGTACCATAACTGAACATCTCAGTGCATATTTGATTTCGGGCGAAATAAAAATTACGGAATTGATGCCAGAGAAAAAACATTTGAAGCTCAAAGAATTAATGGAAACTGTTCCATTTGAAGGCTTTAGCGACCTGAAAAGCAAGATTGATGCGAAGTTTTCCTATACCGATTTACGGATGGTTTTTAATGCGCTTCAATGGAACAAAAACAATACTTCTGAATAATCGACTAAGCCACCAGATAAAAAATTAAGTTTTTTAATTAGCCTTCTTGCTATTATACTCACTTCATTTAGGTTTTCGGGAATCCAAGATTTCACTACCTAAATTAACCGATTAATAAT
>CAZFUX010000265.1:0-2766 GCA_964522085.1 uncultured Aequorivita sp. | reverse complement strand
AATTTAGGTGGTGAAATCTTGGATTCCCGAAAACCTAAATGGAGTGAGTATAGTTAATCAAATCTGGAAAGAAAAAGAATTTGAGAAAATACTCTCAGATAATTTTCAAATTATTAAACCCGATTTTTCGGGTTCCTATGTGTAGTGAGTATACTTCTGAATACGATAAAATTAAAAGTGAAGTAAAAGCCTCAATAAAGGCGCAAGAAATTGAAAGATTCAAAAAAGAACTTAAAACACTTGAAGCTGAAAAAGAAAAAAAACAATCTTATCTCAACTATATATTATTAGGAGCTTCCATTATAATATTAGCTTTATTGTTTTTCTTGCTTAAATTTTACCGAAACAAAAAAGCAAACGAAATAAAATTTGAAGCATTATTAGCAAAAATTAAAGCTGCTCAATCTTCCGAACATATTTTTGACACCAAAGACGAAGTTTTAGAAGAAACAAACACTACAGATATTCCCGAAGTAACAAAACAGCAAATCCTAGACGGACTTAAAAAGCTCGAAAAGCAAGAATATTTTCTAAAACAAGATTGTAACTCTTACAACGTTGCAAAGAAAATAAAGACCAATACTTCCTATCTTTCAAAAGTGATTAATAGCCATTTCAACACCTATATAAACGATCTTCGCATTAATTATGCAATCGTTCGGCTAAAGAATGATGTTATTTTTAGGTCGTATTCTATACAATCCATTGAGGAGGAAATTGGGTATAAAAGTGCAGATTCCTTCACCAAATACTTCAAAAAAGATACGGGTTTAAATCCTTCTTTCTACATTAAGGAAATCAAAAATATAGCTTAAAACCTTTCTCACACCCTAAATTTATAAATTTAGGGTTGCCTTTTTTGGATTACTTCAGAATTTTATAAATAATTCGAAAACGTAATGTTTTCAATGGATAACGTAATTTCAATTCCAACCCATATTCCTAAATCTGGGGATACTTCTCTTTTATAATAGTGTTTTGTATTGCAAATTTGTGTCATCAAATAAATGTAACCCACTATTGGGCAAAACCATAAAGCCAACAATTATGAAAAAATCAAATACTCAAACAATTCTCTGGTTTGTATCCTTTGCGCTTATTACTTACGTATTTGTAACCCAATATATTCACATACAACATCATTAATTTAAAAACTATGAAAACACAAGAAATAACTTCAAAACAAAAAAACAAAAAGAATTGTAGTACTAAACCCACTCGAATTCAAATCATTAAATTTGCAATCGGCCTTGTAATTGGTATTGCAATCTATCTAATTATAAAACTAATATTCTAAATATAAAATTATGACAACACTTATAAAATTTTCAATCGCAATCACGATGCTGTTTCTAGCAGGATCTATAAATGCACAAGAACTTAACGGTTCTTATAGCGGAATGCTTGATGTTCAGGGCATGCAAATGGAATTGATTTATAATATTTCAACTTCTGAAGACGGATTAAAAGCAACGCTAGATGTTCCTGCTCAAGGTGCAACAGGAATTGAACTCGATTCTGTAATTTTGCAGGATAATCAAGTAACAATCACTTCTGCTAAGATGAAAATGACCTATATAGGTACAATAACAGATAACGGCATTGAAGGAACCTACGAACAAATGGGTCAAAATATCCACTTACATTGAAGAAAATAGTGAAAACAAAACCAGGAAACACAGCATTACCATCTACTGATGCGGCACTTGAAAAGCTAGCCGCAATGGAATCTGGCAATTACAAATATTCTGTTGAAGATTATTTTAAAACACCAGAAGCATTTTCTTTTCAGTTATCACCAGATGGAACCTTTATAAGCTATATGAAAAGGAGAGAAACTGGCGAGCGCGACCTTTATTTAAAGGAAACCGCAACCCAAAAAGAAACATTGCTTATTAAGCAGGAAGAAGACTTAATACGTGGCTACTATTGGGCTAATGATACTCGAATTCTTTATCTGCAAGACAAAGGTGGTGATGAAAACTACCACGTTTATGGCGTAGATGTTACAGGACAAAACAAGAAGGATTTAACGCCTTACGAAGGTGTGCGTGTAAATATATCGAATCTTTAAAAGAAGATAATAATAACGTAATAGTGCAGATGAATAAGGACGATCTGCAACAAGAAGAGCCTTACCGTCTTAATATTAATACAGGAGAAGCTACAAAGTTATATACCGTAAAAGCAGGGGATGCGCTAATTAGTGGCTATGATTTTGACAAAGATGGAAATCTTCGCGCTATTAATAGAATTGTAGATGGAGTAAATATGGAATTGCTCTACAACATAGATGGAGAATTTAAGCGCGTAAAGCTTACTGAATTTGGCGATACTTTTGCTATTTCATCTTTCAATCCGGCAACAAAAAATCCGAATGATGCTTATGTGATCTCAAATTTAGAAGATGATAAAATTGAAATTCAACTATACGATTTAAAAGAAAATAAAAAGATAAAAATGCTTTTCAGTAATGATACTTTTGATGTTTCGGGCGTTTCACTTTCTAGAAAAAGAGATTACGAAATAGATTATTTCAGCTATACTGGTGAAAAAACTGTTGTTGTTCCTGTTAGCGATACTTACAAAAAAATCTATTCTCGTTTAGAGAAAGAATTTGGCGAAAAGCAATTCTTTACAGTTGGAAAAACGGATGATGAATCTCAATATATGGTAGTAGTTACTAGCGATAAGATTGTAGGTGAGTATTATTTATACGTCTTAAGTTTACATTTCATAAATTCAATTAATAAACAAGAAAGAACA
>CAZFUX010000264.1:0-2776 GCA_964522085.1 uncultured Aequorivita sp. | reverse complement strand
AATATAGCGAATTTCATGTGATTGAAATTCTGTATATTTATAAATTATTTTTCCTGACTTGTACCAGTGCCAATTGAATGCCAAGGTATGTGAAGAGAGCTGCATTTGTTCTAAGTAGCCATTTAGAAATAGCACCATTTCTACGTAGTTTCTTACTGAAGTAGGAGGAAAAAATTGCTAATAGAATACACCATATTGTCCCCGTAATGATGAAGACAGCTCCAAGCAGGATAAATGAAACAGTTTTGTTTGGACTGGCGGGCGAGATAAATTGTGGTAGCAATGCCATAAAAAACAGCGCAACTTTAGGATTTAAAATATTGGTCAAAGCTCCTTGCGTATAAATTTTAATAAGACTTTTTTTCTGGATATTGAATTGCTTACCGTCAATGTTTTTAGTCGAATCTTTTAGCATTATTATGGCCTGATAAAACAGATAAAGAGCTCCGGCATATTTTAAAATCATAAATGCTTTTGCAGATGATAGTAAAATTGCTGACAGTCCGATTGATCCAACGATGGTGTGAAATAATGCCCCTGTGCTTATACCTAATACGGCAAAAATACCGCCCATTTTTCCTTGGCTAATACTTCTTGCAATTATATACATTGAGTCAGGACCTGGATATAAATTTAACAAGATTCCTGTTGATAGAAAAATCAAAAAATTATCAATTCCAAACATTATGATTCACCTACAATATTTATTTTTTTAAGGATCGGGTAGGCCAGGAGCCTCTCAGCTCCCTTCCCCCTCCCTAAAAACCGTACGTGATAGTTTCCCATCATACGGCTCAAGCATTCCAAGAACAGACCTTATTGATCTATTTCCTTGCAATATCTACTTCCATAATTCCAATATGAGTTTGAACCGATTGTGATTGCACAGATTTAAATCCTGTCTTAATCATGGAATTCGTAACAAAACCTTTGGGTAGAGCATAACATAAGTGCGGGTGGAAGCCAATTAAGCACTATCGTCTCGGGTTGAGTGTTTTCATGGGTTAATCCATCATTGAAATTAATAAAAACCCCTCCGGGGGTAAGGGCTGAGAAGATTTTTTTCATTATTGGATCAAGTTGATCTTCAGCAAAATTTAATGTCATACTTGCTGACACTCTGTAATGTATAATGTATTTTGACTCATGAATTAGTACCTTTGTAAGCGCTTAACTAAGAGCGTTTTATCAATCGTCCCGCCCTCAAAAAAGATAAATTTCCGTTAAAAGCTCTGCGTCATAATCTTCTCCGGAGGTAAAGAGCGGCCACGGGATGACTGATAAAATGTTGTTGGACTGAGCTGTGGTTACGAAGAACGGAGCTTAAAAAAACCTCCATGGGGTTTATTTGTAACCTATTGGAACGATGAAGTACATATTTTGATAGGATTTTTTCAAATGTTTTCCAGAAAGCCATAGTATCTGATTTTTCATATAGTCATACTACAGAAACGACAAACATCGTATAATGAGACTTGACCCCTTTCTTTTTGACCCCTTTCTTTTTTTGGCTCAAACTAAGTTTTTCTCTGATTTCTTTAATCTGATTGTTTGTGAGTCGGACTTCAGGAATTGTTACTCCGAGAGAATTAAGTTCTTTTTCAGTAAAAGAAGTCTTTAAACCAGAATTGATAAAATCCTGGACAGTTTCACCTATTGCTTTTTTGATTGAATTTCTCATTCTGTTACCTCCAGATCAAAGAATATTTGTTTTTTAGTGGAGTCCGTGATTTGCTTGAGAAAAATTACTTTCTCCTTTTTTCTGTATACAACAATTGTTCTGAATCCTGAATTTTTGCCTTTGCTTGCTCGTTTTACACGAATCTTGAAAAGGATACCGCTTAACTCGGCAACAGATAATCCTTTTTCTAAGTTATCAATGGCCTCAAGAAGATTTAGATCGCCCAAACTTGTCTTTTTTGCCCACTTCATAAACCATTTTGTGCTACACATTTCAAGCTTTCATCTACGAATAGTAATGTTTTGAGAGGGACATAACGGGCGCATTCAGGGGCTGGCGATTTTACAGCAACCAACTTTGGATGAACCAAGAAAGTGAATTTGAAAGACTGAACTACAGAAAACCTCAGTAGTAACCAGTCCTTATGCATTGTTATGCTGTTGCTATTATAGCCTTTTGTTTACGGCGACCACTAACTTTTCAAACAAAACATTTTGTTCCTCAACAAGTTTACATTGCCTTTCTTGAATTTCGATTATTTTTTTCTGGGGTGAATTTTTACCTTGGTACTTACGCATGAAAAATATCCAGACAGCAATTAATATTAACATTGGTGTCCAGCTAATGAGTATTTCCAAAAAAGCACTTTTTTTCTTTCGTTTTACACTATTGCAACTGGCAAGTTTTGCAGAAGTGATTCTAATTTTATGTGTTTTGTATTCTTCTTGGCCACGGTCTGCACCGCCCCTAACACGAAATGTGATTTTGTCATTAGCAGGAATAACCATTGAATAATCATAATCAGTTACGGTATCAATTAGCTCATTTTTAAAATTAAAATACTGAACCTGAAATACTATTTTATCCCAAGACTTATCAGAGTTGTTTTCGACAGTTCCAAGACATGAAACAAAATTGTATCCATCTTGTTTTGAGGAATAATGAAATTTGCTTTCAACGATTTTCAAACTATCTTGAAAACTTGGCTTGCTAGATGAAGCTATAGCGTTGATAGAGAAAAAGAGCATCAAAACCATAAACAGCGACCCAAAAGTCTTATTTGATAAAAGATTACGGTTATTCATTAGGTTCCTT
>CAZFUX010000263.1:0-2793 GCA_964522085.1 uncultured Aequorivita sp. | reverse complement strand
CTGTATCACATAGATGGAATTATCTTCGGGAACCTTACGGATAAGCATAAAAAATATATCAATCGCCTTTTTGCGCAGCCTTCAAAGTTTATAGGTATACTAGTTTTAATTTTAGCTTTATTCCTCACAAGAACAATTTTTATCTTTGGTTTTATTGCTACACTTTCCGTTACAATCCCAATTTGGATTTACTTCGATGCACATAAAAAAGCAAGTAATTTCAACAAAGTGATGATTTCTCGAAAACAAGAATAACCTTTTGCTCTTAACAAAATTTTGATCTTTTCTACTTCATAATATAGTATATTTACGATGTGAAAACCTCTGCAAAAGCAATAACCGTTGGCTTATTAAGAGCACTAGCTGTACTAGTGGGCATAATTACTTTACTTTGGTTTCTATACCAAATTCAAGCCTTAATACTTTACATTGGGCTAGCGTTAGTACTTTCTTTAATTGGAAGACTTGTGGTTTTATTCCTAAAAACAAAGCTGAAGTTTGGAAACACATTTGCATCTGTAATTACACTGCTGCTCATTATAGCTACCTTCAGTTTAATAATGAGCATTTTTGTTCCTATTATAATTGAACAAGGTAAACACATTTCCAAAATAGATTTTGAACAAGTAAAAGACGATTTAAACGAACTTAATGTTCAGGCAAGCGACTACTTGGGCGTTGATCATTTTCAGTTGGTTGAAGCCATAAAACGCACTAGCTACGTGCAGAATATGGATGTTGAAATAATTCCGAGTTTTGTAGATATTTTTTTCGACAACATAGCTAGTACTGTTATTGGTATTTTCTCAGTTTTGTTTATCTCATTTTTTCTATTAAAAGATGAAAGTCTTATAGCGCGTTCAGCACTTGTATTTGCAAAAAAAGAAAACGAGGTTAAATTTAAGCGTATATTACTAAAAATTAAAGAGTTGCTTTCCAGATACTTTATAGGACTATTTTTACAAATTTTTATACTTGCTCTTTTCTATTCCGTATTGCTACTATATTTAGATGTTGATGATGCCGTGGCTGTGGCGTTAATTTGTGCTTTTTTAAATATTGTGCCTTATTTAGGACCGCTAATAGGTTGGGGATTAATGTTGCTAGTAATAATATCCAATAATCTTGGTGCTGATTTTTCAAGTGGTCTCCTACCTTTACTTTCAATAGCCACAGGCGGTTATGCGATAGCCCAGCTTTTCGATAATTTTATATCACAACCTGTTATTTTTGGTCATAGTGTTCGATCTCATCCACTAGAAATTTTTCTAGTAATTGTAATCGCTGGTTTCGTATTTGGCATTCCTGGTATGATTTTAGCCATTCCAACCTACACCGCCTTAAAAGTAATTGCACAAGAATTTCTTTCGGAATACAAAATAGTAAAACGTCTTACACGAAACCTTTAATTTTTTGATTAATAAAAACCTTTTAAATACTGAAGTTCAAAATTTTATCAAAAATTTTGAAGGAGAAGTTTCTAAACTTGCTTTTGCGGGAAGTCCTTTTCAAAATGTGACAGTGCAAGAATTAATGCAGCAAATTGAGAGTAGAAAAAAGGCTGAAAAAAAACTTCCCACTTGGTTTCAAAATCAAGATATATTATTTCCACCTAAACTGAATTTAGAGCAGACTTCTTCTGAAGTTACTGCTAAATACAAAGCTTCATTAGTTAAAGGCGTAACAATTGCAGATATAACAGGTGGTTTTGGGATAGATTGCTTCTTCTTTGCTGAAAAATTTTCAACGGTTTCTCATTTTGAAATTAATGCACCACTTTCAGAAATAACAAACCATAATTTTGAAGTTTTTGGAAAGAAGAATATTACTTGTTATTCTGAAGATGGTTTAAACGAAGTTTTAAAAAGTAATTATAGCGTTATTTACGCAGATCCTTCCCGTCGTCACAAAAGCAAAGGCAAAGTGTTTTTTCTAAAAGACTGCGCCCCTAACATCCCAGAAAATAGTTCAGAACTATTAAAGCATTGCGAAGTTTTTCTTTTGAAAACTTCACCAATGCTTGATATTTCAATAGGTTTAAGCGAATTGAAACACGTTACAGAAATACATATTGTAGCGATTGAAAATGAAGTAAAGGAATTATTATGGTTGTTGAAAAAGGGTGCAAACAAAACACTAAAAATCAAAACCATAAATTTCACAAAATCAGGTGCTGAAAAATTTAATTATAATTGGGGAGAAACTTTTAAAGCAACTTACAGTTTACCACAGCACTATTTATATGAACCCAACACCGCTATCCTAAAAAGTGGAGCATTCGATTTGGTTTCAGAGAAACTAAAGCTAAACAAACTTCATAAAAACACACATCTCTATACAAGTGATGGTATGTTACACTTCCCTGGTAGATGTTTTAGCATTGAAAAGGTAATTCCTTATACTAAAACTGAAATGCGATCAGCATTAACCTTTAAAAAGGCAAATATCACAACAAGAAATTTTCCTGAATCTGTAGCAATAATCCGTAAAAAGTGGAAAATTGCGGATGGTGGTAATGTTTACTTATTTTTTGTGACCGATTTAGAAGATAAAAAGGTAATGCTTGTTTGTTTGAAGGCATAATTCCTAAAAACAAAAAATCCCCTAATAAGGGGATTGAATGTGATCGCAGAAGGATTCGAACCTTCGACCGCCTGCTTAGAAGGCAGGTGCTCTATCCAGCTGAGCTATGCGACCAATAAAAATAAAAAAAAGCCGAACAATAAATTGTCCAGCTTTTTGTCGGGGTGGCAGGATTCGAACCTGCGACCTCCTGCTCCCAAAGCAGGCGCG